>CAYNZI010000497.1:0-2814 GCA_964401565.1 uncultured Spongiibacteraceae bacterium | reverse complement strand
TTACTGACCCTTGATTTAACTGAAGCAGATTTCGAATACTGATTTCTGTATTCCCCACCTCCATCGATATGTTGACCGGAATATCCATGATGACATCTAGGTCTGGTGCGCCACTGCTTGAACCAGCAGAGGCAGAAGTTAATTCATCCATTTCTACAGATTTTGCTCCGTCGGTAGTTCGAGCGCCCGCCAACAACTCATCGATTCCTGCATCGTTGTTCGCCTGCCCTGATTCATTTTGTTCGTCCATTGCAGAAGCCCAATCGTCAGCCATTTCGGTTTGATCTACGCTTTCGTCATCTTCGCTCATACTGATTCCTCTGGATTCTCCCACCTATCAATGTGGCAGTGAATCTCAAATAACGGGCCAATTACTTATTTCAATTTCAATTTCAATTTCAAAATAATTTCACACGTCAATGCTTTGAAATATCCATATTTTCTGACAAAAACCGGGGGCTTCCCCATCCGATTTACACGATCAAGACTTACATCCCTACGCTTTCTTCATTAGTCTTTAATGATTTTTCAACGATTTGCAATGCCAGGTTACCCTTCGACTGGCCTAATTTTGCTAGCATCATCGGTATACCATTTGCAGTTAGCACCAAATTGTCAGGTATTTCCATCGGTATAACATCACCTTCTTTTAGATCAATGATATCTCGCAGGGGGATTTCTTTTTCAGCCACCTTGCAATCAACATTGACTGTTGCATTCAAAATACCTTCCCGCAATGACTTGATCCAACGATCGTCTATATCATCGACATCTGTCTGTAAACCCGCGTCCAATGTTTCACGGATCGGCTCGATCATCGAATAAGGTAAAGTGATGTGCATATCGCCACCGCCACCATCCAATTCAATATGAAATGTGCTGACCACAACCACTTCACTCGGGCTGACAATATTGGCCATCGAGGGGTTTACTTCAGCGTTCACAAATTCAAACTCGACAGGAAGAATCGCTTTCCAAGCTTCCTTCAAATCGGCAAAAGCCTCTTGCAAAACCATTTCTACAACGCGTAATTCGGTGGGTGTAAATTCGCGCCCTTCAATTTTTGCATGACGCCCGTCTCCGCCAAAAAAATTGTCTACTAGTTTAAAGACCAATTTTGCATCCAGAACAATTAAACCGGTTCCGCGGAGCGGCCTCAATTTTATCATGTTGAGACTCGTTGGCACATAGAGCGTGTGAACATACTCGCCAAACTTTTGAACCTGAATACCCCCTACTGCAACGTCTGCTGCGCGTCTCAGCAAATTAAATAAACTTATACGGGTATAGCGGGCAAAACGCTCGTTTATCATTTCCAGCGTTGGCATACGACCACGAACAATCCGATCTTGGCTGGTAAGATCATAAGACTGTTCAGTGCCGTCATCAATGTCAGCATCAGTATCGACGTCACCATCATCAACACCATGTAACAACGCATCAATTTCATCTTGAGATAGAAGATCTTGCACGTTAGTCAGCTAACCTCATCATTGTCATCTTGATACATACCCGATCCAATTTATTGCATTACAAAGTTGGTAAACAAAACTTCTTCGACACCGTCTAAACCAACTTCCTGCTTTATCGTTTCTTGCAAAGCTTCCAGCGCTTTCTGCCGCAGCAGCTCTTTGCCTTCGTCAGTCTGCAGTTCGTCATAAATCTCACCCCCAAACAACATAACCAGGCGATTTTTTACCAATGGCAAATGTGTTTGAAACGCATTAAACACTTCGGGGTTACGTGTTAGTACCACTACCTCTACCTGCAAATAACGCTGGCGGCCACGCGATGAAAAGTTGACCGTAAATGCAGGCTTAATGGGGAAATACATGGCGGGGCTTGGTTTAGTGTCTACCACCTCAACCGTTTGCTCTTCGCCCTCAGCCACTTCATCGCTGTCAAAAAATCCCAGCAGGTACAAAGTGCCCCCGATAGACGCTGATATCGCCAATATCGCTGCAACAACAATGATGATCAGCATTCGTTTTCCACTGCCAGAGCTTTCGGCTTCGCCCTCTTCACTTCCCAATTCTTCGTTTTCTTTCGCCATGCCAAACTTCCGTCACTATTGTGTCCGCTAAACCTCTGACAGCAAGACCTGTGCCAGCCCAATTTTATTAGGTTTTCTAGCTTTAAATCAAAGACTTAAGCCAAAGAAACCGAAGTGACAAAACATTGTCACTTCGTAGAGAAGTTTAGTCCAAACCGAATAATTTGGTAACAACAAATGGCAGAAAGCTACAAATCAACAGTAACCTGATAGAAGGGAAATAATCCGAGTGCTGGAACTTTATACATATTGATCAACTAGCGACAGTGCCACACGGGCAATCATTGGTTCTGCACCGTCACTGCCACCAGCCTGTCCGGGAGAAGATGAACTCCCTCCCTGATCTCGGTCGTCGGGGTTCGCAGCTGACTCCTGTTGTTGCCGGCTGGCACTTTGGTCAGATACATTTACATCAGTGAGGTTGAGACCCTGGCTATCCATCATTTCTCGCAGCCGCGGCAAACCCTGGTCCAAGGCCTCGCGAACCGAACTATGATTACTGCTGAAAACCACGGATGTTTGATCGCCCTGGGTAACGATACGCACCTGAAGAGGTCCCAATTCTGCCGGATCCAAAGCAATGTCTACTCTGTTAACATTTTGCGAACTCATCCACATGACACGCTGCATCACTGCATCGCTCCAGCCGGGTTTGCCAACTAGCACCGGCACACTAGCGACCAGCGCTTCCGCACTGGCCGCTTTATATGTTTGTGATGCGCCCAGCCCTGCCAGTGACACCGGTGACCCCGGAGTTTGAG
>CAYNZI010000496.1:0-2815 GCA_964401565.1 uncultured Spongiibacteraceae bacterium | reverse complement strand
CCCGCAGGTAATGGTGGTAACTGAATAGCTTTGCCGGTAGCAACTTCCGCTACTTCTACTTTTGTCTGACCATCCTCGTTAATGCCTGCAACGCGATATTTACCATCATTTGAAAAATAAATGAATACGACGTCCCAATTGGCTTGGTAAAACACTGAGTGTTTGTCATTTTCTAAATTTATGCTCCACGCTTGATTAAACTCTGAGTGTTCGTTAGTCGAATAGATAAATTGACGACTATCAGCAGAAAAAGAAAAGCCCGAATGACTAATGTCACCTTGATGTTTAGTGATTAAACGTGGAGCCTTTCCCTTGCTATTTAAATCGACGATGTAAATATCTGAATCTGCATTGGACGTATTCTTATTAAGGGTTAACCAACGACCATTAGGACTTAACTGATCGATTGACCAATTATCACTATTTTGGAAAACCATTTCCCGTTTATATCCATCAACTTGGTATTGATAAACATCGAAGCCTTTTGAGTCTCTTTCGTTGGTTAATACAAAAAATCCAGAATGATCTTTTAACCAACCAGCAAATATGGCTTTTAAGTTTTCACCTTCGGTGAGATCTTTTGCGGAACCGTCAAGCTCTCTAACAAATAAATGGTTTAATTCATTGCCACCTTGATCAGCGGTATATAATATTCGGTCATCATTGGGGAACCAACTGACACCAAATACCGTATCGGTGGAGGATTTTGTTAGCTGAACTGCGTTGGATCCATCGATAGGATAAGAATAGGCATTGAAAACGCCTGTTTTGTCATTGGTGACTAATACTGCGGTTGCATCATGATTAATTGATGAACCAAAAACTGTACTGGTTTTGAAGAAATCGGCTGCACTGTATTTTTGTAGAGCGCTGTTGATCGGCTCTAATGCCTTGGAAGTCTTAGTCTCGGTTTTGGATGAAGACAGAAGCTCTTTGGGTTCACTGTTATCACTGCAGCCACTGATTATGCCTGTCAAAAGTGTGATAGATAGACAAAATTGTCTAGAGTATTTCATGTTTTGTTCTCCTAGTGTCGATTGTATTTGTTACTCAATCTTTAGTAATAGAGTTCCTTGCCTTTGCGGTTTGTAGCGTGAAAGGTCTACAGGTGAATTCTCAAAAAAATTTCGCATGATGAACCGCCTAGCCCAATTCGATATTGATGGCTATTTCGAGTCTATCAAAAAGGATAATATAAGGCGAATGCAGGAAGTCGTTTATCCAGTAGAAACATCAGGGTCTGACCAGTATAAAGTATCAAATAGCGAAAATAATATTGTCATAGAAAACATATCGGTGAGGTCATGGGTCATCATATTTTTCGTGAAAAGAACTCACTATGGAAATTTTTTAAAGTTAAACAATTAAGCATTAAACATGTTGCCTGGCTTTTTTGGAAAAGTATAGCCACAAAAAAAGGCTGGATTGATGACTCTCCCAATTGGAATCATCGCAGGAGATCCAATCACAAATCCTCTACAGGATTATGGGCGGTAGAACCCGACTATGAAGTTAATGGTATTGGTGTTAAGTTTGAAGAGATAATGGTCATAACGGAAAATGATGCCTATTGGTTGGACGATGATTTGCCTCATTCGAGAATTTGGGCGGCTCAAAGTTAGTCTTTTCATGGGTGGGTAGCAGCATCTGTCGCCTCACAAATGACGACCCAAAATATTTGGTATAAAAATCATGATTCTTAACAAAGTATTAGACGCACTAGATCTTCACAAAACCGGTTTTATTACCGGTGATGAAATTCTACCGTCACGGTTTGCAGTCACTGAATTAGCGGCAAGCTCTATCGGAGCGGTTGGCTGCTCTGTTGCACATCTCCTCAAGAGTCTTAATCTCGTTGGTGAACTGTCTACTTGCCGTGTCGATCGTAGATTGGCATCGCTCTGGTTTGGACAATCTATTCAGCCTGTTAACTGGGAAATGCCGCCCCTCTGGGATGCAATTGCGGGTGACTACGAGGCTAGTAATGGTTGGATAAAGTTACATACTAATTTATCTCACCACAGAAAAGCCGCTTTATCCGTTTTAAAATGTGATGCGGATCGTGGGAAAGTCACCCACGCAATCAAGTCATGGGATGTTAATGAGTTGGAATCTCAAATCGTTGATGCGGGTGGCGTTGCAGCGGCAATGCGAACCCGCGGGCAATGGGCTTTTCATCCCCAAGGTAGAGCCGTTGCCAGTGAACCGTTAATTTGTTGGAGTGAACCGCGGGAAAATTTGATCAGGCCCTGGCAGCCCTCTAACAAAAGACCGCTAGCGGGACTTCGTGTACTGGATCTGACGCGTGTACTGGCCGGCCCGGTCGCAACTAGAACCCTGGCTGGTTTTGGCGCGTCTGTATTAAGAATTGATCCCTATGGGTGGGACGAAGCAAACGTTGTACCGGATATAACTATTGGAAAACGGTGCGCGTTTCTTGATCTCAATGATCAATCGGACCGTGACAAATTCGTCGATTTGCTCGAGCAAGCACACGTATTGGTTCATGGATATCGTCCTGAGGCACTCGATGGGCTCGGTTTTGATCGCGATACAAGGATGAAAATTGCTCCGCATGTTATTGAAGTTAGCTTAAATGCTTATGGTCAGACTGGCCCATGGCGGAACCGCCGCGGGTTTGACAGTCTGGTGCAAATGAGCAGCGGCATCGCAGCAGCAGGGATGGAATGGGCGAACAAGAACAAACCGCATCCACTTCCCGTTCAGGCTTTAGATCATGCCACAGGATATTTAATGGCAGCAGCGGTAGTACGAGCGTTAGACTCGTCGGTAAATGGAAAGGGTATTGCAGATG
>CAYNZI010000495.1:0-2821 GCA_964401565.1 uncultured Spongiibacteraceae bacterium | reverse complement strand
CAATTGGTCTTTATCAATGGAAAAGCCCACTAAATAGGCCGCCACCATCCGGTCTTGTAGTGCTGTCCCTGCAATTTTTTCTCGCAACAATCGAGAGCTATGAAGTGTGCCCTGTGAATGTCCGGCAAGGATGAATGCTTGATTTGGTTTGAGTTGCAATAAAAACTCGTCGAAGGCTCGCGCTACATCTTGGTAGGCGATTTTCAGTGCTTTTTCACCGTTACCCTGCTCATCCATGAATGAGAAGAAGGTAGCCTGTCGGTAGCGTGGTGCATAGATTTCGCAGCAGCTATTGAACACGGAGGCCTGGTGCCTCAGAACTCGGTGATCAACGATCCAATTTGCATCTTCATCGGCCAGTGGCTGGTTCCAGTTATCTTTTTTGAGGTAGCTGGTGGGGTGAACAAAGAAAACACTGACATTTGATGGCTCAGAATGTATATCTGTGCCTAGGGGTTTGCTATTGGCGGGGCTGTCTTCGCCGGGCCAGGCGGCCCATGCTGCACGCGCGGTGTAATCTGGCGACGGAGGTAGCAATGCTGTATCAAAGTCGCGATCGGGGCTAATGGCTGTTTTTATTGCAAACAACATTAAACTATCGCGGGCAAAGTAGGCCGTCGTCACCAGCAAAAGAATAATTAGACTGGTGGCGATGAGTGTTTTCTTTAACATGTGTGACGGCCTTTTGTCAGGTGAGGAGGTTTGCGACAACTTCGGGGTTTTCTAAGCTGATAAAGTGATTTGTTTCTGTCGTTTCAATAATAATCACATGTTGGTTTAATTTTGCGCCTTCTAGAGCGCTTTTTTTCATGGTTGAAACGCTCAATACATCATCTCTTTCACCTATTAGTACGATGACATTGTCGTAGTTTTGGTAGAGATCGTAGAAATACTGTTTTTGCCAATCGGCGATATTGCGAGCATTTTCAACACAGGTGGCGTAACACTTGGTGTTGCAAAAGATAGTTTTCAACAGGTGGGTTTTAACCGCTGTTGTAGGCTGCATCATGGGCATTTTTAATAATCGGTGCTCTGATATGTTGCGGGACAATCCAAGTACCAGAGGCAATAAGTAGAGCGTTAGGCTCGCGATTATTGGGTTTGGGATTCCGGTTGCCATGGTCCCTTGGGGGACGACGGCGGCTTCAAGAATCGCGGTAACATTTTTTTCATCGCTTTTCATGAATTCTGGAAACTGTCTTCCAGCTTCGAGTACGACGGCGCCGCCGCGAGAGTGACCGTGAATAATAATGTCATTGCTACGGCTCAGATTTTTTACGACCTGTGCAACAATGAAACCGTCATGTTCGATGGTGCCTACAGGGTAAGGGTTGTAGTCCCACTGAAGAGGAGTGACATTTTTCTGAATAAAGGGTGAATAGTAGTTAGCGTTATTGACCAGAATTAGCTCGAAACCTTTGTCAACGTAACCACCCTCGTCATACAACGACAGGAAGTAGCGTTGGTCTTCGAGAAAGCCCGGGAAACAGATGAGGGTTTTAGTGGGGGTGCCAGCAGGCCTTTTGATGGCGATACTGGTTTCATTGATATGGAATAGCTCGCCGTCAAAATTCATTGAATGAACCTGAGGCAGTGACTTATCAAACCAATATTGGCGAAACAGGTGGATCGCAATAGCGATTAGAGCAAAGTACGTAAGGACGGTGATCATGGTTATAATCCGGAATTAATGCAATTATTCTTAAACTCGAGCAGGGAGTTGGTCACCGGCTCGATAATAACGATCTGTTAACGTTTCGTCTGGACCGCTTTCGCGATCGGTATGATCAGGATGTAGCTTCTTTGATCATCGAGCGGGCAATGATAATTTGTTGAATCTGTGAAGTGCCTTCATAGAGTCGCAGCAAGCGAACATCCCGGTAGAATCGCTCAACCGCATATTCGGCCATATAGCCTGCCCCGCCGTGTATCTGCACTGCCCTATCAGCTACTCGACCGACCATTTCCGTTGCATATAATTTGCAACAGGAGGCCTCGGCAGTGATGTTTTCTCCCAGGTCTCTTTGGCGAGAGGCATCCATTACCATGCATTTAGCGGCATAGGCTTCGGTTTTTGAATCGGCCAGCATTGCCTGAATTAACTGGTGTTCGGCAATGGGCTTGCCAAACTGTTTGCGTTCAACGGCATATTGCACGGCGTCTTTGATGAGGCGTTCGGCGATACCGACGCTTAATGCAGCAATATGGATTCGACCGCGATCCAGAACTTTCATCGAGGTATAGAATCCTGTCCCTTCTACGCCGCCAATAATGTTTTTGGCCGGTACTTTGACATCCTCAAAAATCACATCGCTTGTGGTGGTTCCTGCCTGACCCATTTTCTTGTCGTTTGGACCAATGGTAATGCCAGCGCTTTTTGCATCAACAATAAACGCTGTAATGCCACTGGCGCGGGGCTTATCGGGGTCAGTGCGAGCCATTACTGTAAATGTCCCAGCGCGAGGAGCATTGGTAATGAAGCGCTTGGTGCCGTTGAGGATGTAGACATCACCATCACGCGTTGCTGTAGTTTTGATCGAGGAGGCATCAGAGCCAACGTCGGGTTCCGTCAGGCAAAAAGAACCGATCAGTTCACCGCTGGCATATTGTGGAAGATAGGTATCTTTCTGTTCCTGTGTGCCGTCAAAAGCAATAGCTGCCGAGCCGATACCATTGTTTGTTCCTATCAGCGAACGGAATACTGGCGACGTCCGCCCCAGCTCGATTGTTACCAGGGCTTCTTCTTCCATGGTTAAGCCGAGACCCCCGTATTGTTCGGGTATCGTCATGCCAAACAAGCCCATTTCTTTCATTTCTTCAA
>CAYNZI010000494.1:0-2823 GCA_964401565.1 uncultured Spongiibacteraceae bacterium | reverse complement strand
CAATTTCTTTTTCTAATTTTTTGATTTCAGCGGTACTGCTACTGGCCTCTACGTCATTTTCGAGTTTACTCACGTGGGTCGATAATTTTGCGGTGAGCGGTATGACGTATTCGGTACGCATACGCGCCAAGGTGCCTTCATTGTAACGGTGTAAATACACCAAACACTGAAAGGCTTTTTGTTTGCCGCTGCTAAACAACCAATAGATAGGGCGTTTTTTGTAGGTTTTCAGATGGTCTTTGAAGAACTTATCACACAGGTAACGGCGAAGAGTGTCGCGACTGTCTTCACCTTTTTTAGGGGACAGGTTTGCAGCCAAGAACGCTAAGTTTTCTTCTAAATGTTCTTTATCCCAAGCCACTGAGATAAATTCGACTAAGCGATTGGCTGCATCATCGGAAAACCATTCTTTATCCGTTAACGGAACTATGCCGTCATCGTCGGCGGGAAATTTAGTATAGCGATTGGCATCAAAATTAATGTTGCCGCTATTGGCATAGATCAAGCCAGACGTGTCCAGACTGTAGCGACCCATCATGCAACCAATGGCATAGGAGACCAGATCCTGCATCGTGTTTTCACAAAAACGGACATCTCGTTCCTCTTCAGAATCTTTTATACCGTAGCGATAGGCTGGATTCACAGTGAGAGTAACCTGTTCGATAGGAACCTCGGGGGTGAATTCATCTGCGAGCCCGTATGCATTTAAGAAGAGACTGTTGTTTTCTTCTTCAAGACGCCTCACCTCCGCGATAGAATCGCGATTTTGGTGGATCCAGGCGACATAGCTAGATTCGAGGGTAGGAATTGTCTCAGAAAACGCATTCAGAATTGGAAGGCTTTTGAAGTCCCAGGAGCGTTCGTATGCATTCCAGTCTACCCTCACCAACGTAACGAGCCTTTCAGCTCGAATCTTGGATCCCGAGCGTAGCTCTTCCCCTATTGACTTCAAGAAAGGAATACTCACGAAATCCCCAACCTGAAAGTGAAGAGTTGGATTAACCGCACGTGCTATGCTAATAACAATTGGAGTATTGCAAAATGCCAACAACACGCCTCGATCTACACCTGAAAATCGGAACGCCGACATGCCCGTTACGTCATGTATGAAGCCATGATCAAACAGCCTAAAGGATGCTGGTCCAGAAGTCACATCCGACCAGCTGACAGAAGGCGAAAAATAGTTCTGCGGACTACGGATTACCGACCGAGGCTTAAATGCACGAAGCTCTCTTCCATCGTTTTCGTAATTGACTAGATAATCCTGATTACCGTACCACTTTCGGAATTCGCCGCCCTTATTGTAAGGGAACCACCTCTTCAATGAATCAGCCGCCTCTTGCGAATCTTTCATGTCGAAGCCTGTCGTAGCCTCGTCAACTTCGTACCAAAGACGCAAGAACTTGTTGTTATCTCCAGTCTGGAGTCCGACAGCTGCATCAACTAACGCACCGAGTCGAGTCCCCTCCGTAAATAGGTGTCGAACACGGCTACTCACCCAATAGGCTATCGGAATGCTGGGAATACTTTTGAACTCATCCTGAACAGTCTCGAAGAACCAACCACAATCGCGGTTGCTGATTGCCTCAAGCACTTTAGGCCCTTGATTGTCCGCACCACGGAAGTCAGAAAGTCGTATGTAGCAACCTTTCCGATCAGCTTGATGCTGCTTCTGGAGCGTGAAGGTACAGACTGGAACAGTTGCGCCCTCAAACCCGGAGTATTCTAGCTGGATTAGAGACGTAATATTCTCTTTCTCGACGAGACGTGAACGTAAGTGTTCATGAGTTGAGATAAACATCCATACGAACGGCGACATGAACCCAAGACGACCTTGAGGCTTGCTAAAGGCAAGATTTCGATCAATAAACGCTGTGAAGTAATCTTTTTCATATCCTAGGTAACATTCACTGAGATACGCCTTCAAGAGTGGCAATTGATATTTACTTCCCATATACGGCGGATTCGCAACCACTACGTCATGCTGCGCCGCCAACAGCTTCGCCTGCTGTACCAGCGGCGCTAAGCGTCGAAGTTCCTCAGACACAAAAAGATCTTGATTGGCTGCTTCGCTCAGCTGCTTCAGCGCTAGGAGCTTGTTCGATAGCTCCTCCGGCACCTGAATCAACGACCCAAACGTCGTCGCGTACTCGAATAGTCGCTTCAGTTCTGTAAGGTCACCCGCTTTAAGTCCGTATTTGTCTAGCTTGATACTATTAATCACAACTTCTGAATCAAAACTTGTACTATCTTGCAATGCCATCACATTGAGCTTCACCCCCCGCTCAAACAAACGACGGTCATCTTCACGCCCCTTCATCATCAGAGCAAAGCCCGATAGCTGCGATGCCCGCTGGTCAATGTCTAAACCAAATAGATTTTTCTCCAAAATCAACTGGGCGATATCGCGCTGGCGGTAACCGCGCTCTAAATAAATGGCCTTAAATAAATCATAAGCTTCAACCAGAATGTGCCCAGAGCCACTGGCCGGGTCGATCAGCGTCAGCTCTTCTGGATTCAGACTATCAGGTGTTATAGCTTTCAGCTGCTCGTTAACTTGCTCCGTCTGTTTGGCGGGCTCAATGTAATATTCCATCTGCGCTTTTAACGGCGAATCAGGATAGGTCGCCAGCCACTGTGCGCCCAACGAGTTTTGCACCATGTATTTAACGATCCAGTTGGGCGTAAACAGCTGGGTCGCCGCCGGAATATCTTCTGACTTTACGACCTTGCCGATAACTTCATCTTTCTTTTCAGAAATATAAAACTGGTAGAGCCAACCGATGATCTCAACGCTTTGCCAATCTTCTTCGGGGATCTTGG
>CAYNZI010000493.1:0-2830 GCA_964401565.1 uncultured Spongiibacteraceae bacterium | reverse complement strand
ACAGGTCAAGCAAAGTGGTGCAATAAACGGCGCCACTTTTTGACGCATTTACAATGGTATATGTATCGCTGATATCGCGGTAAAAATTTTCGTGGGGACCAAACGCCACTAATTCTAGAGTTAACGTTCTATCATCGAAACTCTATCCCAATAATGTAAATTACTTATTCATCTTGAAGAAAAACTATCTAAAGGAGAAAAAATGAAAAATTTAATATGGGTGAAGATATTAGTACCGATGCTGGTAGCTGTCTGCGTGGTTACTTCTGTCTTTATTTATGTCCCCTCCTATATTTTGAATAACCCAGCTGCTAATGGCCCAGATAATTGTATCGCTAGTGAATTTGATACGAGTGTAAAAACTCTCGTTACCGTGGGGGATAGCATTACACACGGTATAGTGAGTGTTAATTATTCAAAAATGATCGAAAATGAAATGAGTAAATATGGTTATCAAACCATTAATGCAGGTATTAATGCAGATTTGGCTATTACCGCGTTACGTAAAATAGAGCAGGTTATCGCGTGCAAGCCAAAAGTAGTGACCGTCCTGCTTGGTACCAACGATGTGATGGGCAGTCTAAGTGAAGATAGAAGGCAAGGATATATATCAATTGATAGAGTGGGGGTGCAAGACTCTATTTCGATTGAATCTTATCAAAAAAACCTACAAGAATTCGTCGATAAGTTAGTGCGCGCGGGCGTAGAGAAAATATTTTTAGTGTCATTGCCTTTGCTTGGCGAGGATGTATCAGAAAGTGTTAATCAAAAAACTAAGCAGTACAGTGAAATAATAAGAAACATTGCCACTGCTGATGGAGTGCATTATGTACCTCTCAATGAAGCCATGCGTATGGCCGTAAAAGATACTAAAGCACCGCAAGGATTTCCTAAGGAAAAAAATCCTGATGACAGTATGAACGTTGTGAAACATTACTTTTTAGGAACGGACTTGGATAGCCTATTTGAAGAACGAGGTTATAAGTTTTTAACAGAAGGTATTCATTTGAATACCGCAGGGGCTGAACTAACCAGCTCGCTTATCTTAAAAGCAATGGATGAGCAGGGGTTGCTAGTTAATGACTGAAAAAATATGGAGCTAACAACTCATTCTTTCTCTCAGCGGCAGTGTATGATCCCGTGCAAATTTGGTATATAAGCCACTAAATTAGTTGTTCCGATGTCAATGCCCGATTTTTCTAAAAACTAGGCCTCTGAAGGTCTTCTTTTGACACTAAAGAAACGAGCGAATAGCTTGGACGTGTTAGTTGCTAGCAGATCAGATGCGACAATAAGACCCATGAAACCATAGTTGGTTATATGAGGTTTCATGGGCGAAAAGCTAAATTAATGAATCAGCCTACTGTACGTGAGCGGTTCTGAATTATAGTGCTAATGACCAATCAGGAAGTTTAATATGCATGATTCTGTCGCGCAGGCGAGACAGCAAGAAGATAAATCCTATGCTTCGAAATTGTGGCAATACAAGCAGGCGGAAACCGTCGCGCTCATGATCAGCGTGGGACGAAGACTGGGTTTATATCAACATTTGATGGCCTTGGGTCAGACAACAGCGACCGAACTGGCGGGAAAAAGTGGATTGCATGAACGCTGGTTGTTGGAATGGTTGAGGCTGCAGACTGCGGCGGGGGTTCTTGTTTACGTTGCGCCAGATAGATTTGAGCTCCCACAAGCCGGTATTGGCATGTTGGCCGATGAGGGGAGTTCGTCTTATATGTTGGATAGCTTCGAAGGCGGAGTCGCCCCAGAGGTCGTCGATGGTTTGTTGGAGTCTTTTCGAACGGGAATAGGCAAAACGTATGAGTCTGCCGGACCAGAAGGGGCGCTTCGCGGAGAAGCTCGGCACTGGCGAGCGGCTAAGAAGCAGGTACTGCCCAACATGATTCCTGTTCTCGATGGCGTTCAGGCAAAGTTATCAAAGGGCTGTCTTGTGGCTGATATTGGGTGTGGCGATGGGGCCTTGATCTTGGCTCTGGCAGAGGCCTATCCACGTAGTCGATTTTGTGCCTTCGACCCGAGCAAGCATGCGGTTGCCCGGGTAAAAGAGATTGCTCAGAAAATGCATCTCGACAACGTAGAAGCAACAGTTGCTTCTGGTGAAGAGCTGCCTGAAGCAGACGGATACGACTTAATCATCACCTTTGATTGCATCCATGACATGACTCATCCGCAAGATGTCATGGCAGTCATTCGGGATAGAATTAAGGAAGACGGGACCTGGTTCATCAAAGATATTCGCAGTAAACCTAACTTTGGAGACAATCTTAAGAATCCCATGCTGGCAATGATGTATGGGTTTTCGCTCATGTCTTGTATGTCCTCTGCAATGTCGACGCCGGGTGGTGCCGGTTTAGGTACCTTGGGTTTCAACCCTGAGGTGGCAGAGACCATGTGCAAGAAAGCGGGTTTCACGCGCTTCCTGATGCATGACTTTGGAGACGCGGGTAATTTGTACTATGAAATAAGGCCATAGGCAGAGATCATCGATGTCTCTTCCTATACTCTTCCGCTCGCGTACTTGTAGGTGCGCGGCAAACACAAAACATTGACTTAAAGGCAGCAGCTCATGAAAAAGCTCGAAGCAGATTATTTGGTGATTGGCACCGGCGCGGTAGGTATGGCGTTTGTCGATACTCTGTTAGATGAGTCGGAGGCCACGGTCATCATGGTGGACAGTCATCATCTACCTGGTGGTCACTGGAACGATGCATACCCGTTTGTCCGGTTGCACCAGCCATCGCATTTTTACGGCGTCACATCAAAATCGTTGGGTTCTGGTGCCATTGATCAGTCAGGTTCTAACGCGGGG
>CAYNZI010000492.1:0-2836 GCA_964401565.1 uncultured Spongiibacteraceae bacterium | reverse complement strand
TGTTCACGCCGTTGATAACACCACGTTGTATTGTAACCTGATGTTCTTTAATTAAGGTTGGAAGAAACGCTATCGCACCTGTGTCAGCGCCTTCTATTATTGTTGTCCACTGCGCATTACTCTTTGGGATCGTGTCAGAGTTAGGGTAAACAGGGAGTGGAAAATGGCGAATTGCGTCCTGCAGTTCTTGGCTAGCGCCAGCGGGTATGGGGATTGTCCGTTCTGTGACGGTTAATGCGTTCTCGTCAGTCAATTGAGCAGCGATTGAATCTGGTGAAATAGTGATTAAAGAAACGAGTAAACCCAGTAGGGGTAATAGAAATTTGAAATGCATTTTTTCTAAACCCTACTAGGTAAACTCGATATTTCTTATCGTATTACTCTCTAAAATACTCCGACTAGAAGTTTTTAGAAGCTTGAATGCCCCAAACAGCAGGCTCATTCACGAACGACGTTGTGTTACTGAAATCAATGCCGCCGATAACGTTTTCTTCATCGGTGATGTTGCGGCCAAATAGCGCCACTTCCCAGTCACCTTCAACGTTACGATAGCCAACACGTAAGCCGCCTTCAAATTGCGAGCTTGTGTTGTACTCAGCACTCTCATACAAAAATTCGTTGGTGTCGCCTTTGAATTTCCAATCGGTGAAGAAGAAAACTTCGTTGCCGCTTGGCAATGGCTTTTCGTAAGAAAGTTCAACGTTCAATGTCCACTCAGGTGCGTGCTGGAATGGGTTGCCATCAATTAAGGCGTTGCCATCAGCATTTAGTGGGTCGAGCACTGTTTTAGCGCCAATACCTGTTGAAACAGAGAGAGTATCGTCTTCGATCTGAGTGTCGGCATAACCAAAACCCGCCGACAAGATAACTGATTCGCTAATCAACCAATCAAACTCAAATTCGACACCAGCACCTGAACCGCCTTTGGCGTTAAGCAGGGTAGTGAAGTTTCCGCCACCACCAATCGCTGTTAGCTGCATATCATCAATGTCGTAGATGAACGCCGCTGCACTGAATCGGAAAGTGTCAGAGAGGTCAGATTTATAACCAACTTCGTATGACAAAATAGTTTCTGATTCTGCGGTTGTCACTGGGCCACCAAAAGCCGCATTACGGGCTTGAATAGAAGGTGCTCTAAAGCCAGCAGCGATTCGACCGTAGACTTGCGATTTTTCAGTTAGCGCGTGTGACAAACTGATGTCCCAACTAACGTTATCATCTTGAAGATTGATCGCCGCTTGTGATGCTGGCGCGATGATTGGCGTGTAGTCTTTCTCATCATCAGTGTAACGCAGACCAATAGTTAGATTAGTTTGCTCGCTAATGTCCCAGCTGCCTTGTGCGAATACTGCAAAAGTAGAGTTTTCGTGGAACGCGATTGATCCTACAACAGTATCTCTTGCGCCTGGCCCAATACCGAACTCGGTGCTAGTAGACAACTCATCGTCGAAGAAAAATGCACCAACTTGATAGTTGAATGCGCCGTCTAAATTACTCGCTAAACGAAACTCTTGGCTGAACTGTTTGATGATATTGTTGCCACCAGTGTCTGAAGAGATAAAGATAAAGTCTGGGCAAGTACGTGCTGGACCAAAGACAGGGATAACAAAACCAGCATCAATACACTGAATGCCTTCTGGAGTGGTTATTGATAACGTTGGATCAACGACTCCGCCGTCAATATCGCCGCGTGCGAATTGAGTGGCTTTCTGGTAAGACGTGATTGAGGTTAATGTCATCGCGCCAAAATTCCATTCAAGCGTTAGGTTAGTACCGTCTGCGTCGATTTCTGCAACGTTGCCGCCACCACCATCATAATAAACAGTATCGCGGTCAAAATTGCTGTTCAGATTATTTGTGCCTGGTGAAATTGTGTTGGCACGAAAAGCAGACGCTGAATTACCGCCTAAGTCGCGAGTTTGGTGCATTAGCAACGCGCTGAAATTGTCACTTGGCTGCCAAAATAATTGTACCCGGCCTGCGGTTTCATCAAAGCCGCCAATCGCATCGTCTTGACCAGTAAAGCCATTGTCGATCCAGTTGCTACGGTCTTGACGTAATACTGAGATGCGCCCAGATAAAGTCTTGCTTAACGCACCACCAATGGCACCCTCAAGAGTGAAGGTATCCAAACTGCCGTAAGAGCCTTTGATATAACCGCTAGTCTCTTGTTCAGGACGGTGAGTGTTGATTTTAACAATGCCGGCAGTCGTGTTACGACCATACAGCGTGCCTTGAGGTCCACGAATGACCTCGATATTAGCAACGTCAAAAATTGGGAATGCTTTCAATGTAACCTGTTCCATTGCACCTTCATCGAATACTACTGAGACGGGTTGCGATGCGGCTTGATCAAAATCTGCATTTCCAAGGCCGCGCATGTAAAAGCGTGGAGCGTGTCGGCCATTTGATGATTCTGCATACAAACCAGGTGCAGCACTGGCAATCGCTAAAATGCTTTCACCACCGCTAAAACGGTTCTCAAGGCGGTCGCCAGATAGGTTACTTATAGAGATTGGAACTTCAGCTAAAACTTCGGAACGCTTAGTTGCGGTAACGATGATCTCTTCTAGCTCCAAACCTTGTGCTAGCGCTGCTGTGCTAAAGCAAAGCGACGTGGCCACAGTAGTTGCAACAACCGCTGCGCCTATACTGGATATTGGTCGGTTAAAAATGGAATTATGTTTCATTATCAAGCCTCATTCTAATTTTTGTTTATAATTTTGAACTTGTGTTGTATCCACAAACTCACCAGAAAAATGGTGCGACTATCTTATCACTGAGGCGTTATAAATTCAGTGAATTTACCTATTCAAGTTCACAATACAAAGTAACT
>CAYNZI010000491.1:0-2844 GCA_964401565.1 uncultured Spongiibacteraceae bacterium | reverse complement strand
CGCTTAACAGATAAGGAATGTTAGTGAGCGTAAGATTCAATTCACCGATTACAATTTGCAACGAAAGTACTCTGATTAGGAGGAATAAATGACACCTCCACTCACAGACAAACTCGAAGCACAAACCCGCGAAGAGATCGATGAAAACTCATCGCCGCCGGCTGGACCATCCAAGACAAAAAACGCATAAATCTACACGAGTCCCTAGGCGTAGCCGTACGCGAATTCGAAACAGACACCGGCCCCGCCGCCAAAACCCCCTGGACCAAAAAACTCTGGATCTACGACTTCCGCACCAACGTCCACATGACACTAAAAACCAATCGCCTCAAAAAGAGCGACTTCGAAGAATTCATCAAACGCTACAAACCCGATGACATTAAAAAACGCAAAGCGACCTGGGATGAAAAGAACGGGGAAGGGCGCTGGCGTTCGTACAGTTACGATGAAGTGATTGCACATGATAAAACTAACCTGGATATCTTCTGGCTGAAGGATGATTCACTCGAAGATACGGAGAATTTGCCTACGCCGGATGTACTGGCTGCTGAGATTGTTGATCAGCTGGAGGCCGCGTTGGAAGAATTCAGGTCAGTGGCAGAGGTGTTGACAGTCGATGACTGAAGACTACGCTTTAATTCAAGCGGCCTTTAATCGACTTAAAGAACTTGGGCTGATGTATGGCGATGCCATTCCTAATGCAGCGATCCGGATGGGTTTTGACTTTGGTGGTGAAAAGACATTTTTTGAAAACCAAGCGAAAGGCATATTCAAACCCCGTCAAATGAAGGCGGGAGCACTCAGTATTAAAACCACCATGCCACGTGATGGGGGCGTTAACATTTATAATGACCAAGTTGTTGATGATGGCTTTTATCATTATTCATTACAGTCAGGTGATCCGCATGGTGGTGCTAATAAGCAACTTTGGCAGTCTTATGAGTTAAAGCAGCCTTTGATTTATTTTCATGCCGTTGCTCCTGCTGTTTATACCGCCTTGTGGCCGTGTTTTATAGATTCGATTATCACTGATGTCAATGAACCATTTCTGAAGCTTTTAGTAGGTCAGCGTCCCGTCAGCAGTGTTGAGTATGCGCCTATAGACTCCCAGGGAATTCAAAGTCGTTACCTAGTCCGCGAGTCGAAAGTACGATTGCATCAGGCGTCATTTCGAGAGGCTGTGTTGAGTGCGTATAATCGACGTTGTGCTATTACCGGTTTACAAGAGGAGCGGTTGATTGAAGCTGCCCATATTATTCCCGACGGTGAAATAGGTGAGAAGCAATTTGTTAATAACGGCATAGCTCTTAGCAAAATCCATCACAAAGCCTACGATTCAAAACTTATGGGCATCGATCCGGATTATACAATCCATATTGGCGACCAATTGTTGTCATCTGCCACGAATGATTTTATGGAGCAGGCTTTCATACGCTTTAACGGGAAAAAACTGCTATTGCCGCATCGGAAAGAAATGGCACCAAGCCGGGATTATTTAGCTAGGAATTTTGAACTCTTTAAAGGTCGGTAAAGAAAAAGTAGAAATTAGAGGGGGCGGTGACAACTGCCGACCTTTTTAAAAAAGGGGGTCAGAGCCTTTTTGCTACCGTCGGGCGACCCCGGCAATCTCTCGTGCCACAGGCACGAATCGGTCAAGTCATTGCTTGTTCCTGGGCCTCTCTATTAAAGTAGCTCTGCTGTCAGTTTAGTACGCAACCTTGAGGTCAATTGACGGCTATTGATTAAATGAAAAATTAAGAAATTAAATAACAGTGAATATGCAATCAGATCCCAAAAAATTAGTAGCAAAAAACAAAAACCTTACTCACTCCGAATTAATGAAGGTTACTTCACATGTTCAGCGAGTGCAGGGCGAGTGGATTTTGCATAGCTTGATGGTGGAAGGTTGTGACGTACCCTTTAAATTCAAACGCAAAGGCAATTATCAGAGCTTAAAAGGTGCCAGAGTTAATCTAACGTATTACTCAGAACAAGAAACTGTTGCGGGCATGAATTTTGAAGTGATGAAAGTAGTACGTATTAAAAGAGGCTAATTAAAGGGCTCTGACCCCTTTACTCACTTGATAAAAATAAGGACGTTATCACTCCATGCCAAAATACCTCTCAAAATCCAAATACCGGTCTGCCACCACTTGCCCCCGCAAACTCTGGTTACAACTCTGGCGCCCCGAGCTCCAACCCGAACCTACCGGCATGAACAAACTAATTATGCAGCAGGGCAGTTTGTTCGGTGAGTTAGCTCATCAGCTTTATCCCGGCGCGACATTAATCGATGTTGATATCCGCAATCTTCAGCAGACTGAAGCCGATACTCTGGCTGCCATTGAGTCGGGAGCGGGTACCATTCTTGAAGCCGCTTTCCGTGCAGAGCAGTACCGAATTTTATCCGATGTGGTGATTCGCCAACCGGATAACAGCTGGCATTTGATTGAGGTGAAATCGTCTGCGCGGGTCAAGGCCGAGCATATCCCCGACCTGGCGTTTCAGCGTTATGTGATGGAGCAATGCGGTTACCCGGTTTCAAAGTGCTCGGTGGTTTATGCCAATAACGCATGTCATTTGCCGGCGTTGGCCAGTTTGTTTGTTGAAGAGGATGTAACGGAAAAGGTGGCTGAAGCTTTGCCCTTGATTGCACCTTCGTTGATGGCTATTGACCCTTTGTTGGAGGAGGGTGCTGCGTGCCCGCCGGTGGTGTTTAGTAAAGCCTGTAATGATTGTGATTTTAAACCCCACTGCTGGCAGGGTATCGACAAGCCAACCATTTATGAGTCTATTCATGCCCATAAAATCGTTGAGTTAGAGGCCCAGGGAATTTTTTATATC
>CAYNZI010000490.1:0-2845 GCA_964401565.1 uncultured Spongiibacteraceae bacterium | reverse complement strand
AAACCACGCCGCCGGTGCCAACCAATGAAAAAAACCAAACTCAAGCCCGGCTGGAAGACATGGCGATTCGATCAGATTGCGATTAACGTCAATAATAGAATCGATGACCCCTCGAAATCAGGTGCTGAATATTATGTTGGCCTAGAACATCTTGATCCAGAATCACTAAAAATCAGACGCTGGGGAGTCCCTACCGATGTGGAAGCGACAAAACTGATTTTCAAGAAGGGAGATATCATTCTGGGGCGCAGGCGTGTGTATCAACGCAAACTAGCGGTTGCTGAATTTGACGGTATCTGCTCTGCCCACGCGATGGTTCTGCGGCCAAGAGAAAATGTTATTGCCAAGGAGTTTTTGCCATTTTTTATGCAAAGCGATCTCTTTATGGAAAGAGCAATGGCCATCTCTGTAGGTTCATTATCCCCAACCATCAATTGGAAAACCCTGGCCAAGCAAGAATTCGCTCTCCCCCCTCTCAATGAACAGCGCCGGATTGCGGAGGTTTTGTGGGCGGCGGAAACAAATTTAAGGGAATCCATCAACCTTAAAGACTCAGTCGCCAAGCTACTGAAAGCCTTTTTACTTGAAACTTGGCGATCTCACAAAGGATGGCAACCTTTAGGTGATGTATGCACTTCTGTGACAAGTGGGTCACGAGGATGGGCAAAACACTATGCAGACAATGGGAGTGGGATATTTATAAGAATAACCAATATTCCACGGGGAGAGATAGATCTTGATTTATCCGACTTAAAACGAGTCAACCCACCAATAGGTCTCGAATCGAAACGCACACGGATTTCCAGTGGTGATATATTGATTTCGATTACAGCAGAATTAGGATTGGTTGCGGTTGCAAGGCCAGAGATTGATGAAGCATATGTCAATCAACATTTAGCTCTTGCTCGGCCTAACCCCAACAAAGTCAACTCTGTTTACCTTGCTTGGTATTTAGCCAGCCCATTGGGGCAAAGAGGATTTCTTAAATATAATGACCAAGGCGCAAAAGCTGGTCTTAATCTTCCGAATTTGAGTTCTCTCCTGATACCGCTTGATAGCCTTGACAAGCAAGAAGCATTGGCAAATCGGTGTGAACAAATATTTGCTGGTTTGAAAGCATGTCGGAAATGTCAGGAGCAAGCGTACGAGCATCTAAAACACTTGATATCGAATTGTGTGAGAGGGAGCGCATGACTCAATCATTCAACGAAGCTAACACTGTCGAAGCACATATCTGCGATATCCTCTACGGTGGCATTACTATACATATTGCACCGGGCCATGGTTCGTCCATCCATTTAAACAAGGGGGTTATATGAGCATTCTAAAGAAAGTAACCTTCAACCAAATCAATCTTGCCGACACCTTCTTCAGCTCGCTGCGAGCGGATTACGTTGGATTTGACAACTGGTTCCAAAAAAAATCACAGACTGGTGAGCAAGCGTATGTTTTTCAAAAGGACGGTGGCGGATAACTAATGGAAACTAAAGATCCATTCTCCCAAACGAACTTTATGGAATATTGCCTTCAAGCAGTAGGTTGTATGGGGATTGATGAAATCAGATCTAACTCAAAATGTATTAAAGCCTTATTGCGCAATTGGTTTAACAAGCACTATGCATCAGCAGAAAGCTTATTGGCTGACAATATACGTCGGTCGATTTGTTGGGTCGATGAAGCATTGAATATGGAAGAACATCGATGAACCAAATGAAACTCAACCAACTAAGAGAACAAATAGATATCGGTGAGGACAGCACACGCCAATTTAAAGTAGATGTTCACAACGCCGAATCGCTTGCAGCTGAAATGGCGGCCTTTGCAAATTCTGAAGGTGGCACGATCTATCTTGGTGTGGCTGACGATTGTTCCATGCCTGGAATCGACAAGGATGCCGTTGCGCGAATCAATCAGCTCATCAGCAACGCCGCAAGTCAACTTGTTAAAAGCCCGCTCACAGTGCGGACTGAAAACGTCGCGGTTGATAAAGGGCATGTTGTGATCATATTGACCGTTCCCAAAGGGCTCGATAAGCCCTACTTTGACAAAAACGGGGTCATCTGGTTAAAAACCGGCTCAGACAAGCGGCGAGTGAATTCTAAAGAGGAATTGCGTCGGCTGTTTCAGATTACCGATCAATTTCATGCCGACGAGTTGCCCACCAAGGCGGGAATCGACAAGCTCGATAAATTGCGTTTTCGCGATTTTTTGCGGGATGTCTACAAGCAAGATTATCCGGATTCTCCAGCCGAATTGACTCAATTGCTTCAAAACATGAACCTCGCTACTAACGACGATAAGCTTAATCTGGCTGGGGTTCTGATGTTTGCCGAACAGCCGCAGCTCGTCAAACCCCAGTTTGTTCTCAAAGCAATTCGCTACCCCGGTAATGAAATACACTCAACAGATTATCTGGATACTGAGGACTTTGAAGGCCCTCTGTCGCAAATTTTTCACAATGCCTTGGCCTTTGTCATGCGCAATCTGCGCAAAATTCAAGCAGGACAAGGCGTAAACGCTCCAGGAAAACCCGAAATCCCCGAGAGCGTGTTTGAAGAACTGCTGGTCAATGCACTGGTTCATCGTGACTACCTGGTGAGCGCCCCCATCCGCCTGTTCATTTTTGATAACCGGATCGAAATTATCAGTCCCGGACACTTGCCCAATAATCTGACTGTTGAGAAGATTCGCACGGGGAACTCTAATATCCGTAATCCCATATTGGTATCATATGTGGCCAAAGGGCTCCTGCCCTATCATGGACTCGGCTCCGGCATTAAGCGTGCGCTCTCGGAGTGGCCCAAGATCGACTTCGTGGATGACAGAGAAGGCTGTTAGTTCATGG
>CAYNZI010000489.1:0-2845 GCA_964401565.1 uncultured Spongiibacteraceae bacterium | reverse complement strand
AAGCCATTCCCATTCTGGTTAAAAATGGCAGCACTGAAGACAGTCGACGGCTGGAAGATAACCGTCAGTTTCTTATGACGTTGGCGAAAATCGATGACATACAGTGGCTGGAGGAAGGGGATGAGTCACCCATGTCAGCAACGTCGCTGGTTGGTCAAATGGAAATCCTGGTACCCATGGCAGGCCTCATAGACAAAGACGCCGAATTACTTCGCCTCGGTAAGGAAATTGATAAATTGCAGAAAGATCTCGCTCGTATTGAAGGCAAACTCAACAATCCAAAATTCGTCGACAAGGCACCCTTGGATGTCGTTGAGAAGGAGCGGGAGAAACAATCTAGCCAGCAGCAATCACTGATAAAACTTGAGCAACAATTGCAACAAATTTCCACGTTGTAATGTTTCAACCAGTATCACCCCATGGTGGTACTGGTCATCAACCCATTCGACCCGTGGCAGTGTCTTGTCGTTACCGACATTGATTATGCTACAGCTGTAGACATCCGCATTTGTCTTCAACAGACTCTCTGACCTAACAGCGGTAAAGGAGATTATACGTATGGCAGATCGTGTAACCGGCACCATCAAATGGTTTAACAACGCCAAGGGATTTGGCTTCATTGCACAAGACAACGGGGACGATGTGTTTGTTCATTTTCGCTCTATCCAGGGGACGGTTACAAGACACTGGACGAGGGCCAAACGGTAGAGTTTACGCTAAGTGAGGGGCCGAAAGGTTTACAAGCCAAAGACGTATACAAACTATCAATCACTACCCGGTGACGAAATAAAGTAACAACATGATACCGACAATACCTGCCACGCCGGGCATGAGTAACGTCCTCCATGTTGCAGACCGCGGGCGCGGGTTGGATTGTATCTTAGCCGCAACGGCATCACTCGAAAGCGAAGTTAACGCGTCAACATGACTCAATACCTCTGCGTCCGACTCATTTTCCTTGATAACCGCCGTGGTTTGGTCCTTTTCATTCAACGATAATTCAGAGTGCTCGGCACCCCTCATGACTGAACGGCGAATTATTTCTGGCTCGATCGCCGGTAAACCGTCTGTACTTTCCTGCCCGGCCGTTGCAATAACAACGGTGATGTTATCCCTTCCTCCGGCCTTTAACGCCGCGGTAATTAGCTGCGTCAGCGCTTGTTCTGAACTTTTCGACTGTTGAATTATAGCGGCAATGTCTTCATCCAACACTTCGTCAACCAAACCATCACTGCAAATAAGTAACTTTTGGCCGGCCGTAAGGCGACCGCTAATTAATTCAATTTCCAGTCCGTTTTCACCATCGACACCGACGGCCTGAGTAATCAAATTCCTGTTGGGATGATCCAATGTTTCTTCATAACTGATAGCGCCGCTGGCCAACAAGCTTTCAACATAAGAATGGTCACGGGTAATCTGCTTAATAACAGTGTGGCCGTCCCACAAATACGCCCTACTATCACCGACCCATGCTATTTCGTAATCCAAACCCTTGGTTTTCAACACTATCGCGGTTGAACCCATACCGAGCCGAGCGGGATCCTCGGCAGCAAATTTTTTGACAATACCATGTGCTCGCGCAATCGCTTCCCGCAATCCCTCATGATTGGCTACCGCCTCTTCAACCGTGGTTTTTACCAAATCACTCGCCAGTTCACCACAGGCGTATCCGCCCATGCCATCGGCTACCAGCCCCAAACCCATTGATGAGTCTGCGGAAAAGCAATCCTCGTTGTGCTCACGCCTCCCAGGGTGTGTCGCACCGATAATCGTCATCATAGGGATAATTCGGTTAGGATTTAAGTCAAAGAAGGTAACAATACCCCGACATCTACAGCCGATGGCGACTACAACGAGTATTATTTGCCTTTTTCCAGCGCTGCATTCACTGGCAGCCCGCTAGGGTGAGCTTAGCAACAGTCAATCATTAGCGCCACTTCTAACAGCGATTAGTGGTAGACTAGCCGACGGCCAGCATCGGCCTAATCAACCTTCACCTCGGTGTCATGACACCATACATTTAAATCATCAGTAGAAGTAGAGACCAATGAGCACATTATACCGAATCATCCTTAGCGCAATCCTTGCTGCATTTGCAGCGGCAATCATACAATCTATTAGCGACCAAGACTCCAGTTCCATCGTCAACCCGGTTCACTTTGCTATTATCCTTGTCGCCACCGCACTGGCGGCATTCATCAGTCCGACAATCAAAGCATCCGTATCAACACCTTCAAACAAATCGTCCAGTAAAACGCCCCGTAAAGCTTCGAGCACAACTCCAAGCAGAAAAGGTCGTGAGATCGGTACTGTAAAATGGTTTAACGTCAGCAAGGGTTACGGTTTTGTTACGCGAGAGTCAGGAGAAGAGATTTTTGTCCACTTTCGCTCCATTAGTGGCAATGGCAGAAAAGTACTTCGTGAAGGGCAAAAGATTGAGTTTTCTGTTGTTGACGGCGATAAAGGCCCACAAGCCGAAGACGTTGATATAGTCGTGGATAAGTAAAATAGATCAGCTCTGGGCCTTTTCAGGCCCGGGCAGTCTGTTTCATCAGCACCTAGTTAGAATCGACAGCAACATCTTCCGTACGATAAAACATCTCTAGTACCCTATACAAGCTATAAGCGTCGCGGCTACCAGCCAGCTCTCGAATTGAATGCATAGCAAACGTGGGCACTCCGACATCAAGAGTCTTAACCCCAAGCTCACTGGCGGTAATTGGCCCGATTGTGCTTCCACAAGCCATGTCGGTTCTCACCACAAAAGCCTGCACTTCCTCGCCAACCGATTCACACCAGTGCCGAAAAAGTGAAGACGTCTCACTGTTAGTCGCATAGCGCTGAT
>CAYNZI010000488.1:0-2860 GCA_964401565.1 uncultured Spongiibacteraceae bacterium | reverse complement strand
GCGCTAGGCCCCTCGGAGTGAAAGGTCGCATGCAGATCCGTTAGCGAAGAGAACTCAGCGGCTGTCAGCTTGCTTGCCACCGTAAACTCACCAAGATCACCATCAATGTGACCTTTGAGCCGGCCATTTTTATTGGTAAGTTTGGCTTTCAGACTAACCGGTCCGCTGGTCACTTTCGGCAGATTGAAAGTCTCTAGAATATTTGCGAATTCTGCGCCCTGCCAATCAATGTCGAAATCTGCGCCGGAGAGTGTCTGCAAATTGTCTACATCAGCTTTTACCTTCAGTAACGAAAGCTCACCTCCCACAGTTGCCTCCATGCTGACGGCACGGGCGAGTACGAGTTCAGAAAAGGGGCCAATAAAACCATTAAAGGTAAATGACCGGTCATTTACGACAGCCTGTGACTGTATAACGAGGTTGTTTTTTTCATCCTGTGTTTGACTGGCGCTGGTCACCATAATTGACAGTGGGGCCGTTAGAACAGGTGAATTAAAGACCAGCTCGACATTACTTAAACTTGCAGCGTCCAATAGTAGAGGGGCCAGACGGGCTGATTCGTCATCGGCCTTATCATGGGGGGCGCCCTCGAAGAGCGCCCAGTTCATTCGCCCGTCATCGTCCCATTCAAATTCAAGGTGAGCATTATCTACACCCACGTTGGAAATAATGGCGGGTGGAAAAAAGAGACTCAGTAAATTTATTTGCAAATCAAGAGAGTCAATTTCGAGCATGTATTCTGGACGGCTCCAACTCGCATTTTCCCAAGTGACATGTTCCGCATGTATCTGGAGCTCTTTACCCAACTGGACGTCAAATTCACCGGCAATTCGAAACTGTCGCCCCGTAATGGAGGTCAGTGATTTCTCAACAGCTGGACGTAGCTGATCGGGGTATAGCGCAAAGTAGCCGAGACCGACGACGACAGTAAGTACTAACGCAACAAGCGTCATTGTGGCCGTACGCAGTATGAGAAATACGGTTGCACGGCGCGTCTTGTTGGGCTGATTGATTCGAGTCATTGCGTCTGACGTTTTTGATTTGTGTTATCGGACCTGAATTCCTGACAATTGTTTGTCCAGTAGACCATGAAAGCCAGTCGGTGTCTGCAATAGGCGGGCTTGAAAGGATTTGATTGATCAAGGTCAATTTTAACTTAGCTAGATTGCCTCATGATGCTCTCTTTCTCGCCCGATTTTCTGCTAATCGATACCTTGCATATTAACCCCTGTTGGAATTCAAATGACAAAGACCGCCTCTCTTGGTCTTGTGGCTGATACAAAAAAAACTATCACCTTACAAGCTGCCTCACTGGATATCTGGGACAAAAAATATCGACTTAAAAACCATCAATCTGAACCAGTCGACCAGGATATCGATGCCAGTTACCAGCGTGTCGCTAAAGCATTGGCTGCTGTTGAAGTCAATGAGGAATTACAGCAGCATTGGCAGCAACGGTTTTTATGGGCGTTGCGTCAAGGGGCTATTCCAGCGGGTCGTATTATTTCTAACGCTGGAGCTGATCTATACAAACCTGCAACGTCCACTATTAACTGTACGGTCTCCGGGACGATTACTGACAGCATGGAGGCCATTCTCGAAAAAAATATGCAAGCCGGGTTAACGCTGAAAGCGGGCTGCGGAATTGGCTATGAGTTTTCAACTCTCCGCCCTAAGGGCGCTTATGTTGCTGGTGCCGGCGCCTATACCTCTGGCCCGCTGTCTTTTATGGATATTTATGATCGTATGTGTTTTACCGTCTCATCCGCCGGCGGACGGCGCGGCGCACAGATGGCGACCTTCGACATTGGCCACCCCGATGTTCTCGATTTTATTCGCGCCAAGCGCGAAGACGGACGCTTGCGGCAATTTAATCTATCGCTGCTGATTACCGACGAGTTTATGCAGGCGGTTACTGACGACAGTTTGTGGCCTCTCGCTTTCCCTCTGCTGAAAAATGAGGCGGGAGATTACGATCTCAATGATGAAACAAAAGTAATCTGGCGCGATCACCCTGTTAGCGAGGGTTATGTCAGCAACGAAACCGGACAGCTAGCCTGTCGCGTGTACAAGCGCATTTCGGCTAAACATTTGTGGAGCGAAATAATGCACTCTACTTATGACTATGCAGAACCGGGGTTCATTCTCATCGATCGAGTTAATGAACTGAACAATAACTGGTTCTGTGAAAATATCCGCGCCACTAACCCCTGCGGTGAACAGCCATTGCCACCCCATGGTAGTTGTTTGCTAGGTTCGATAAATCTCACCGGCTTTGTACGGGAGCCTTTTACCAATAAGGCCGAATTTGACTGGTTGGCATTTCAAGAAGTCGCGGCGGTATTTACTCGCATGCTGGATAATGTGGTGGAAATTAACGGTCTGCCGCTGCCTGAACAACAACATGAAATTATGCATAAGCGCCGTCATGGCATGGGGTTTTTGGGTTTAGGGTCGACCATGACTATGATGGGCATGAAGTATGGCGAAGAAGACTCCTTAGCTTTTACTGAACAGGTTGCCAAAGATATGGCGCTCACTGGCTGGCGCACGGGACTGGAACTGGCTAAGGAAAAAGGCAGCGCGCCGATTATGGAACAAGATTTTGATGTGACAGAAACCATGTTGCGTCAGCGCCCCGAAATGAGTTTGGACGGCATTCAGTTGGGCGACACAATCAAGGGTAAAGTTCTACACGCTCGCTATAGCCGATACATGCAACGCATTGCTGACCTTGATCCTGATTTGGTCAAGCAATTAGCGCTGCAAGGTTGTCGCTTTACCCATCACACCTCCATAGCACCCACAGGCACTATTGCGTTATCGTTAGCGAATAATGCCAGCAACGGTATTGAACCCA
>CAYNZI010000487.1:0-2877 GCA_964401565.1 uncultured Spongiibacteraceae bacterium | reverse complement strand
ATGGAGGGCAGTGCTAAGGGAGACGTTCTGGTTTTTTTAAGTGGTGAAGGTGAAATTCGCGAAGTAGCTCGGTACCTGCGGCAAGTTCAACAGGGTGATCTGCGCTGGCAACATTGCGAAGTACTGCCTCTTTACGCGCGGCTTAGCAATGCCGAACAAAATAAAGTATTTAGTACCAATCATCGCCGAGGGCGTCGAATTGTTCTTGCAACCAATGTAGCTGAAACATCGCTAACTGTCCCTGGTATTCGTTACGTGGTAGATCCGGGCTATGCACGCATCAGTCGCTACAGTTTTCGAACAAAAGTACAGCGACTTCCGATAGAGCCGATCTCGCAGGCAAGCGCCAATCAACGCCAGGGCCGTTGTGGTCGAGTCGCCGAAGGCGTGTGTATTCGTCTCTATGAAGAGGAGGACTTCAATAGTCGGCCTGAATTCACCGATCCGGAGATTCAGCGCACGAACTTGGCGTCAGTTATTCTACAGATGCTCGGTATGAAAATGGGCGCTGTGGAACTGTTTCCGTTTGTTGATCCCCCTGACCGTCGGATGATAAGTGATGGGTTCAAATTACTCGAAGAACTGGGAGCCGTTGATAGCACACGCACGTTAACCGACGTTGGTAGAATCTTGACGCGTTTTCAAGTTGACCCTCGGTTGGCCAGAATGATTATTGCCGGCAAGCAACATAATTGCTTGCGGGAAATACTTATCATTGTCAGTGCCCTCAGTATTCAAGACCCTAGAGAGCGGCCCGCCGATAAGCAGCAAGCCAGTGATGAGAAACATCGACGCTTCTGGCACAAGGAATCAGATTTTTTGTCGTTCGTAAATCTGTGGGATTACTACGAAGAGAAACGGCAGGAACTAAGCCAGGGACAATTGCGGAAACTGTGTAGCCGTGAGTTCATTGCTTTTTTGAGAATGCGTGAATGGCGGGATATACATCGCCAACTGCGGTTGGTTTGTCGAGAAATGAACTATCAGGAAAATACCGATGAGGCTAGCTACCCGGCCGTGCATAAAGCCTTGCTAGCAGGCTTACTAAGTCATATTGCTAATGTTGATGAAGATCGGCAATACCTGGGCGCTCGCAACCGGAAGTTACGCATATTTCCTGGGTCGTCGTTGTTCAAAAAGTCTCCCAAATGGATTGTAGCCGCCGAGATTGCTGAGACCACCCAGGTTTTTGCTCGCTGTTGTGCGCGAATAGAGCCCGAATGGTTGATGGGTATTAATGAATCCCTGTTTAAGCGCAGTTACAGCGAGCCTCATTGGCAGAAAAAAAGTGGTCGAGTAATGGCTCATGAGCGACTCAGCCTTTATGGGCTGGTTATCAGTGATCGTAACAGTGTTCACTATGGACCTATTAACGCAAGCGAGTCGCGAGAAATTCTTATTCGAAGGGCGTTGGTCGAAGGAGATGTGGCGAGTAATACATCGACGAGTAAAGCCCCGTTTTTTCGACATAACAGAGAACTGGTCAAAGCTATTGAGGCATTGGAAGACAAATCACGGCGACGCGATATTTTGGTTGATGATCAGCAGTTGTTCCTGTTCTACGATGAGAGGATTGCAGAAAGCATCATTACATTGAAGCATTTCGAAAAATGGCACCGCGACATTGTTGTTGATCAGCCGCGGCTGTTGTTTGTTGAAAAAAGCCAATTAATGCGTCATGGCGCATCGGATATCGATGACGCGCAATTTCCCAGTGTGTTGAAGTCAGGCGATCTGGAGTTTTCAATAAGTTATCGTTTTGAACCCGGTCATCAAGCAGATGGGGTGACAGTGACTATTCCTATTGGTTTGTTGAATCGAGTACCGCGCTACCGGTTTGAGTGGCTGGTCCCGGGGATGTTGCGGGATAAGTGCATTACACTGATTAAACTGTTACCTAAACATCTCCGTAAAAAAATTGTCCCGGTACCGGAATTCGTCGATAAATTTCTCGAGAGAGTACGTGTTGACGATGTTGCACTATTGGAAGTGCTGAGTCGTCAATTGAAGCAAATGGTCAATGTGGAGGTTCCGCTGGATAGTTGGCAGCCAGACCCGATGGACGATTTTTATCGAATGAACTTCAGGGTGGTCGATGGAGAGGGAAAGCAGTTGGGACAGGGTAGAAATCTCGAAAAAATGCTGGAAAATTTTAAAGGTCACGTCAATGAAACATTACAGCAACAGACGCGCGAGCGATTTCATGCAACGGATATAAAACAATGGGATTTTGGCGAATTTCCGCAACAATATGAATTTCAACAAGCAGGTGTCACTGTTACTAGTTACCCTGCGCTGGTTGATCGTAAAGATAGTGTCGCCATAGAATTAATGGATTATCCCCGTCAGGCAGAGCAAGAAAGTCGCCGTGGCTTAGTGCGCTTGTATATGTTGCAAATACCTCAACAAGTCAAGTATTTGCGAAAAGAACTGTTGCAAGGTAATACCATTAGCTTGCAACTGGCAGGGATGGACCAGCAGCGTGATCAGTGGTTGAGCGATTTGTTGTTTGCTGTTTTCCATCGTGTGTTTGTTGAAGATAAAACATTGCCGCGCGACAGCGAAGAATTTCAACAGCGGTTAGTCAGTGGCAAGAAAAACCTCGTTCCAGTTGCGTCCGAAATGGCTGTATTGTTAGAAGAAATAGCGGGTCATTACCATACGATCCGAAAATTATTGAAGAAAGCTAACGAGTTGGCGTGGGCGTTTGCTGTTGCAGATATACAAAGGCAATTGTTCGGTTTGGTTTTTGGTGGTTTTATCATCGATACACCGCATCTGTATTTACAGCAGTATCCCCGTTATTTGATGGCTGTTATCCAGCGGCTGGAAAAACTTCGAGGGCCTTATCAGCGAGATAAGCAGCTATCACGCGGT
>CAYNZI010000486.1:0-2878 GCA_964401565.1 uncultured Spongiibacteraceae bacterium | reverse complement strand
GCGGTTGAGGTTAAGCATCTCCACCGTGAGGCTGTAAGCTGACTTGGCTCTGCCGCTGGCAATTGCCCAGGCGATTTGTTGGTGTCGCTCGAGGTCCTCGAGGTCGACAACCTCTTCCAGTTCTTGACCCCGGTGGAAGTGAGCTTTCAGGTAAGTTGCAATCGCGTGCTTAAAGTGTGCAAGTACCTCGTTGTGGGAAGCTTTTAGTATCGCGGTGTGAAATTCGATATCAGCCTCCAGCCGCTGCTGCCCATTTGTTCCCGCGTCTGCCATTACTTCATAGGCAGCAAGTATGTTTGCAACGTCTGCTTTGGTGCCTCTTACTGCCGCGAGCTCGGCTGCCTTAGGTTCGATAATACGGCGCAGTTCTATAAGGTCCAGCATGAATGCCTGGCTGGCAATTTCGGGGTCTGCATGCCATTTCAATACGTCAGGGTCCAGCATGTTCCATTCTCCCCGCGAGCGAACCTTGGTCCCGCTACGGGGTGCGGTTGACAGTAGCCCTTTTCCAGAGAGTACTTTTACTGCCTCGCGGAGGGAGTTGCGCCCAACCTCAAGGCTATTTGCCAGTTCCTGTTCAATGGGTAGCGTTTCGCCCTCCTTATAGGTGCCTGCCGAGATGCGATAACCCAGGGTGTCTACCACCGCGGTAACGTGCCCCCTTGTGGTTTTGCTGCCTGTAGTGCGTTTTGCATTCTTTGGCATTGTTCGATTTGCCACAAATCAGCCTCTTGTTGTTTATGTACAGTGTACACAATCCAACTAATAATTTCTAAAAAACCAATTTATACTGTCATTGTTACCAATATAATAGGGGTATAAGACATTGACTAAATATTAATAATGGGATTAAATGCCCGGAAGGATGGAAGCCTGCTATATGGTGAGTACAGCTTATATCCTTCGTCCCTGTATTCAGGTACGCGCCCGCGCTTTAATCCAGCGGACCAAATAAAAAATAAATTGGGAGAGTATTTATGATGTCGAGTAGAAAATTACTGATTGCAAGCGCCGTGGCCTCGGCGTTGGGCACTATTGTCCACACACCAACTGTGCTGGCGCAGGGAAGCGAGCCCCTCATGCTAGAGGAGGTGCTGGTAACGGCGCAACGTCGCACGCAGTCGCTGCAAGATGTACCCATCAGTGTGACGGCGTTTTCCGGTGATGATTTGCTTCGCGGTGATGTCGGGGAAGCTCGGGATTACCTGGCCCTAACGCCAAATGTATCGTTCTCTGACGATGGTAGCGCGGGAAGCCGAAGCGTTAATATCAGTATTCGCGGCGTCAGCAATGTTGGCCTGGGCGAGGTGAGTACCGCTAAATCGATCGGCTTCTATGTGGATGAAGTCAATATCGGCAGCACTGCCAGCGGCTCAGTTAACCCGCAACTGCAAGATATGGAGCGTATTGAGATCCTGCGTGGCCCACAAGGCACCTATTTCGGACGTAACTCTCTTGGTGGTGCCATCAACATCACAACAAAGCTTCCCGAGGACGAGTTTTATAGCGAGATCACCGCATCTGCGGGCAACAACAGCACCTACGGGTTTGAAGGTATCGTTAACGTACCCATTTCCGATAAGTTCTTTATGCGAGGCCTCTATGCTTACGATGAGTCGGACACTTGGGTAACCAATGCCAATCCATCCGGGGCAGATGTTGGATACGAGTACAATACAGCGCGCCTTTCTTTTCGAGCGCTGCCCACCGATAGCTTAACACTTGATCTGTCGCTGTCTTACAACAAAGAGGAAGAGGGCAGTGATATCACTGTACCTACGGGCGTTCTGAACCAGGACACCCAGGGCATTTTTGGTGCGGATTTCAAAGCAATAAACGAAGAGGGTTTCTACCCCAAAAACGATGACAAAGTTAATCGTGACCTCGACGAGTTCACGGATAACGAAGTGTCTATCGCTAACCTGCGTATTACCTATGATTTTACCAGCTTTCAGTTTAAGTCAATCACAGGCTATATAGACAGTGAGTTTTCTCGGGACTTCGACCTGGACAATATTAGTACCGATACTTTGCGACGGTTTAATCGTTACGACGGAACCTCCTTCAGCCAGGAATTTCGATTGCAGTCCACAGGCGACAATGCACTTGATTGGACCGTGGGTTTCTTCTATGCCGATGACCAGATAGAGCAATTCAACTCAATTCAGGCAGGCGATGATGGTAGCTACACAGACCCCAATACTGGAGAAGAGATTGGCTTGCTTCCCCCGATTCCAGGCGGCTTTCGCATCAATGAAAACAACCGGGAATTCCAGACAGAGAGCATGGCGGCATTTGGCGAAGTCGTTTGGCACCTCAGCGATAAAATCGATCTGACCCTGGGTGGTCGCTACACAGAAGATGATATCGACAATAAATCTTTCGATACTGTCGCCTTCGAAGATCCCGTTCCTGACAGTCGCGGCTCTTCTTCTTTCGACAATTTCTCTCCCAAGTTTGTAGCGTCATACCGTCCCAATGATGATCTTCATCTGTTTGCATCGTATTCCGAAGGTTATAAAGCCGGTGGCGTTGACTTCCAAAATGCGGGTGATATTTCCGATTTTGACCCGGAGCAGTTGACCAGTTATGAACTGGGTTTCAAGAGTGAGATGGCCGATGGCCGAGTTCGTTTTGCTGGCTCTGTTTTCTACCTCGAATGGGAAGACATGCAAGTACAGACCAACTTCCTCGAAGATCCTACCGATATCAGCTCTGCAGTTGAAAAGACCCTGAATGCAGCTGAAGCTTCTGGAACAGGTGCGGAACTTGAAGTAACTGCTTTGTTTACAGAGGGGTTTAGGGGTTCTTTGTCACTGGGCTATATCGATTCAGAGTTTGACGATTTTAAGGACGCTATTATTAAGGGTAACCCACA
>CAYNZI010000485.1:342-2884 GCA_964401565.1 uncultured Spongiibacteraceae bacterium | reverse complement strand
AACCTTGTGTTCCGCTAAGTTCAGTAGCCACTCGGGTTGCACCAAAAGTTCCACCCTCTTCAGCAATTTTCAAGCCAGTGCCTCGCCCGTAAATTCGGCGAGTAGTGTCTTCTGCAAAAAAGGCGTTGCCAATAATTCCCGCTTTACTGTCACCCGTGTAAATAACCGCACCTTGAACAAAACCTTGTGCGCCCATTTTATTCCACTCGAAATTGTAGCGAGCTCTGGCGTTAAAAGAAAAATCAGCCGCGTATGGAAGCTCACTTCCAACAGGAGCTGCTAGACCCTCTAACTGTGGGTTCAAGCGAGTGATCTCTGAATCAAGAAAACTAGCGGCGCCTGACAAGGTTAAATTATCAGTCACGGCCCACGCGTAATCCAAGTCGATGCCTTGAACTTCTGCGTCACCAACATTTTCAACAAACACTAGGAACGCAATGTTTGATGGGTCAAATCGAGCAGTCTGCAAGTTATCAATTTCAGAGTTGTAGTAAACGGCGTTTAAACGTAATCGACCGTCTAAGAAATCGCCTTTAATGCCCACTTCAAAATTGGTTAATTCGTCGGTGTCGGCGATTATAGGAACAGTATAGCCAGCAAACACACCCGTCTGATTACCAGAAGATACACCTGCATTGCGGTTGGTTACTTGTGGTCGAAAACCTTCAGACCAAGTCGCAAACAACATAACATCTTCGCTTATTTTCCAGTCTGCGGTAATTCGAAAGATGGTGTCATCTTGATTAGCCACACCATCAGAATTCAAACCGGGAACGTTGCCGCTAGCGCCGAGGCCAGCTAAACGCGCTGTAACATCGTTATCAAAACCGCGAGCATCACAACCTACTGTGCCATCAGGTCGAACTGCCTGAATTGCCCCAGTAGTGCCAGGTGCACGTGAGGTTGGCAAGGTCGTTGGATCCACACCTTTACAACCAAATGATGAGCCAGTGGAACCTTTTAGGCTAAAGTCAATATCATAGCTACGCGCGCCAAGACTCAAACTAACCGAGTCACTCAAGGCTATCGACACATCCGCAAAGAATGTCGTTTGCTCTTCTTCGCGAGTAAAGTCATTAATAAAGACCGTGTTCGCGCCGTGTCCAAACGATTCATTCACTCCAGGATTAGTCGGATCACCGGCAAACCCCGCAACATTAAATCCGGCTCCCGGAGCGCCAAAATACTGGAACTCACCCACAGAAGTCGTGGTGGAATCATCTAAGAAAATGCCCGCAGTAAATTTAACTTTTTCGCCAATGTCACCTTGAATGCGAATTTCGTGAGTAGTACGTTCATTGTTAGTTCTATCAACATACTGCTTGGTAAAGTCAAACACTTGGCTGCCTGATGAGTAACCGCCTGTGCTGATGTAATAAACCTGATAACCACCGCCAAAACTATAGAGGGTGTAATCAGAAAGTGTGTTTACATCTCGGTCTAAGAATCCACCGGTGTACAGTACATCCAAAGCGCCAATTCGGCCTTCTACAGTCCACGTAGTTAATCCAAATTCATCTCGCTTGTTATCTGGAGTAAAAATTTGTGATGAATCTGTGGTGCCTGTAACGGGGCTATATTCAAATGCGCCTTCTGTTTCTAACTCTTGGTTAGTGTGTTGAACCAACAAACTCCAGTCATCACCGAAGCTCCATGACAAGCCTAATCGAGCGCCTTTATAGCTCGCGTCATTAAAGTCGTCTTGGACTTGACTTGCATTCGTAGTGTTAGGCAATGATGCGGTTGGTAAGATTGCGGCAGAGCCTGAGATTTGATTACGGTTAATAACATTAATCAGCTCTACGCCATTCGGGTTAAGCCGACTAGCAACATTGTCAATCCAGCCGCCTTGATTGTCGTTATAAATCACCAGACGAGCGGCAAACGAATCTGAAAACGGAATGTTTATATACGCTTCAATATTTGAACTAGTATCACCGCCTTTGGTTGAACCGAAACCAGCGCTAACGCCTGCCTCAAATTTCTCTGTATTTGGTTTGTTTGTAATCAAACGAACCGTACCAGACTGAGAACTCGCGCCAAACAGTGTTCCTTGAGGTCCAGCCAGTACTTCAATGCGTTCCAAATCAGCTGCGTAAATATCAAGATTACGCCCGCCAAAAGCAACTGGTTGCTCATCAAGATATAACGCTACCGGAGGAGACGAACCCTGAATTGCAGACACGGTGTTCGCCGTTTGCTCAGTGGCAACGCCGCGAATATAAATTTCATTTTGACCAGGGCCACGACCTTGTACAGTCACGTTTGGTAGATATTTAACGTATTCATCAAATGTGGATACGCCCAGCTCTTTCAAGGTCTCACCTCGTATTGCTTGAATCGCAACGGGAATATCTTGTGTGCTTTGCGCGCGCTTGGTCGCGGTTACGATAATTTCTTCAAGTTGCGCATTAGCTGACCCCATCACGCCAGTCAGCGCGAGTGCTAAAAGTGTTTTGTGGTGCATCTTCAGTACCGGTGTCGGTGCGGGCATCTTCATAAAAACATTTCTCCTCTGGTTTAATTTATTATTAATTTATTT
>CAYNZI010000485.1:0-332 GCA_964401565.1 uncultured Spongiibacteraceae bacterium | reverse complement strand
AAAATTTTAAAAACTAATTTTTGCGAGCATTGCAAGTATACTCACAAAGTGAGTCAAACCACTGTCCATATCTGACAATAATGGACATTTTACTGATAATCCATCATTTTACCGTACGGCGTAATTCTAACTCACCCAAGTTTAGCAAGTTAGAACCTGCAAACTGTCCTATAAGAGACCTTTTTTGTTGCGCAGAATTTTTGTCCATCGAACGAATAAAGCGACGATACACTGCCGCACCACTACCCTACCCCGCGCCCCAAACTCTCAGGCAATGCCAATTTGGCGTGTTGTTTGGCTATCTCGGTTGCGCTTGCAAGTAATACTGCACC
>CAYNZI010000484.1:0-2887 GCA_964401565.1 uncultured Spongiibacteraceae bacterium | reverse complement strand
CGGTTTGAGTGTTATTTCAATGAAGTGGATACGTGTTTCAAGCATGTGGCAGATGGACATTACGGTCGCCGCCCACTGTCGGCAGGGCTACCCGGAGTAATGGGTAGTTCATTGAAAGAAGTTGCTGCGTCGATCAATGCCATGAAGGACAACGCCACCTTCGTTAATCAAATTAAACTCTCATCAAGCTTACATAAGCTTAACACCCAAAAGCTGTTAGATAATTTGGCGAAAAGTCAGAAAGACCTTACCGCCATTGATGAAAGTGTTAGGCAGGTTGGTGTGTCTGCTGAAGAGAATGCCGACCAAGCTGAACAGAGCCTACAATCTGTTGAGAACATAGGTCGGGCTATTACGGAAATTGGTACCACCATTGATCAAGTTGTCGAGACGGTGAGTGTTCTCAATAAAGATAGTCAATCAGTCAGTGACTCGCTGTCCATCATTGCTGATATTGCCGATCAAACTAATTTATTGGCCTTGAACGCCTCGATAGAAGCAGCAAGGGCGGGAGAGCATGGTCGCGGTTTTGCTGTAGTAGCTGATGAAGTCAAAGCGCTTTCACAGCATACCAAGCTTGCAGCGGAAGATGTTGCAAGTGTCATTGGTGGCTTTAGTACCCGGGTGGAACAAATGACGACTATGGCCAAAGACTCACGTGGTATTACAGATAATATGAGTACGATGGTGGCTGAATTTGGCACTCAGTTTTCACAATTAGCCAATTCATCAAGGGAGTCGCTTACTAATGTTCGGTCTGTTTGCGACACGGCCTATAGTAGTTTGGTAAAACTGGACCATATCGTTTTCAAGCAAAACGGTTACAGCGCGCTTAGTGGGCACTCCAGCGAGAGTGAATACAAAGCAGCACTGGTCGATCACACTCAGTGTCGTATGGGTCGCTGGTATTACGCTGGCCAAGGTAAACAGGATTTTTCACGTACCACCGCATATCGAGAGCTTGAGGCTCCCCATGCCGCCGTGCATCAAAAAGTGCATGAGGCATTGAGGTTAATGGGTGACGATTGGGCAAATGATGATGGGATTAGACAGCAGATTATTGGTGCGATGGAAGAGGTAGAGCAAGCAAGTAGCGAAGTGATGTTACTTGTGGATCAAATGACCATTCAACGTAATGCCCAGCTATAGCCTGATACCCCTAATTCTAGTTAATCAGCCCAGCTATTAACCCTTTGCGAAGGCTGCTAAGCTTTCACGCTCGGTTGGCTAGGCGGTCTTGTTCAGACCTGCCAGCCATCGCGCAAAGTCTTCCTTAAGTTTTCAGGCTCAGGGTGCACAAAGGGCAAGCCCTTCTCTATACTCGAGGCCATTGTTCGCCAATTGAGTTATGGTGGACATGTAAGGACTGTCCCACTATCATTTCATTAACTTCACAACAGGCAGCATTGACTGTTACTAGCGCCAAACTATGCTGAAACCGCTGGAAAACCTGCTGAGACAACTGCCAATTCGCCAGCGCCTGTGGCTGTTAGTTGCTCTAGCCATGATCGGTTTTATTCTCATCACTGTAGCGACTGTAAATTACGCCTCACTTCAATTCATATCGATGCAAAAGCACAATACGTTGACCCAGGTTGAAGGCGCGCGCAAAGTTGTTGAACATTTCTATACGCGTTCCCAGAAGGGTGAGTTGACGAGAAGTGAGGCCAAGCGCCAAGCGCTCAATACAATCGAGGCGCTTAGACCTGACGAACGGACCTATTTCTACATTTACCACGCCTCCAATTTTATTGTGATGCACCCAATTTTAAAGGCTCAAACATATCCCGACGAACCTCCTGGAATTGTCGAAGTCTCCCACAAAAAATTTATTGACCAATTGAACGAAAATGCCCAAGCCATTAATTTGCCGTCACGAACGCGCACACCTGTCGATTGGTTTAATCAGGATTTACCCGGATTGCAGTCGGGGTTCTTTGAGTACCTTTATTTTGTTGATGAAAATAATATTGGCGGCACAGCAAAATTGGGCGATACGTCGGCCCCTAGTGATGCCGAGCGAAAAATAGGCTACGGTTCCCGATTTGAACCCTGGGATTGGGTGATTTTTGGAGGCGTCTATTTGGGCGATCTGGATGAAATATTCCGAGGGTTAGTCGTCGAGCTTATTATACCCGTGTTATTTGGAGGGGTAATCATCACGTTGATGGCCCTTATAATTTCCGCTTCAATTACCCAGCCTCTTCGGGATACGGTAAAAACCATTGAATTGTTAGCTTCCGATGAAAATTTTGACCAGAAGTTAGACGATACCAGTAGTGACGAAATTGGTGTATTGTCTCGGGAATTTAATGCGTTGCTCACGTATATTCACAGTCAGTCGTCGCTGCTGCGAGAGAAAAATGTCGATCTAGAACAACACCGTCAACATATGGAAACCCAAATAGAATCACGAACTCACAACCTCGCTGTCGCGACAGAGCAAGCGCAAGCAGCGAACAAAGCGAAGTCTGAATTCCTGGCGACAATGAGCCACGAGCTTCGAACGCCTTTGAACGGAATATTAGGTGTGCTTACACTGTTGCAAGACAGCGACATGAGTGATGATATACGAAAATCACTCGCTGTCGTCCAAGGTAGCGGGCAGCAGTTACTAGCGATTGTAAACGACATACTAACTTTCGAAAAACTGGATAGCGGTAATGTAGAGATCGAGAGTATTTCATTCTCTCCTGGTAAATTGTTTAGTCAGGCTTCCTCGGCCTTCGAATTTGACGTCGCCCAGAAAGGCATAGATTTTAATGTTGATGTTGGCGATACCATTCCCGGTTTTTTCATAGGTGACCCGCTTCGAATAAAACAGGTTTTTAACAATTTGGTAGCGAATGCGATGAAGTTTACCCATGAAGGTGAAGTCAGAGTGACT
>CAYNZI010000483.1:0-2890 GCA_964401565.1 uncultured Spongiibacteraceae bacterium | reverse complement strand
GGTTTGAAACAGGCGTCCCCTTTTTGGACCACATGATGGATCAGATTGCCCGTCATGGTCTAATCGATCTCGACATCGAGGCGAAAGGTGATCTACATATTGATGCTCACCACACGGTGGAAGACATAGGGATTACTCTTGGCCAGGCATTTAATGAGGCCGTGGGTGATAAAAAGGGTATTGTCCGTTACGGCCATTCATATGTGCCATTGGATGAAGCATTATCCAGGGTTGTTATCGACTTTTCCGGGCGGCCGGGTCTGGAGTGGCATGTGCCATTTACCCGCGGCACTGTCGGTGGATTTGATGTTGATTTGTTTATCGAGTTTTTCCAAGGTTTTATCAATCATGCCAAAGTATCCCTGCATGTTGATAACTTGCGAGGCAAGAATACCCATCACCAGGCCGAGACTGTGTTCAAAGCGTTTGGTCGTGCATTGCGAATGGCCTTATCGGCTGATGAGCGAATGGCCGGAGTGATGCCTTCTACTAAAGGGACCTTATGAGTAAGCACACGGTTGCTGTGATTGATTACGGCATGGGAAATTTACACTCGGTTGCCAGTGCGCTTGAGCACGTTGCGACGAATGTTGAGGTCATTGTAACGGCTGACGCAGAAAAAATAATCGCTGCCGACCGGGTTGTTTTCCCGGGCGTTGGCGCTATTCGTGATTGCATGGCGGAAATCCTTCGATTGGGTGTTGATCAGGTTGTAGCGGAAGTCGCAGCAACCAAGCCTATGCTGGCAATTTGTGTTGGTATGCAGGCACTGATGACTCGCAGTGAAGAAAATCACGGTGTTGATTGTTTGGACGTGATTCAGGGTGAGGTTAAGTTTTTCGGAAACCCTCTTTTGGATAATAAAGGTCAAAAATTGAAGGTCCCACACATGGGCTGGAACCAACTGCATCAAACCATAGAGCACCCATTGTGGGATGGAATAGAGCAGGACAGTCGGTTCTATTTTGTACACAGTTATTATGTACACGCTGACGATCCATCATTGGTAGCCGCTACTACGGACTATGGGGTGGAAATTCATGCGGCATTGCATCGTGATAATATTTTCGCGGCTCAGTTTCACCCAGAGAAAAGTAGTGATATGGGGCTGAAGCTGCTGAGCAATTTTCTTAAATGGGACGGTCAGGGCTAGTTCGTTTCCCCCTGGTGCTATTGGTTACATCGCGTTGCGCAAAAAATCTGTGTGCGCATTAAAAGACATTTCATGGTTAAAAATTTATGTTAATTATTCCTGCGATTGATTTAAAAGATGGTGCTTGTGTTCGCCTGCGACAAGGGTTGATGGATGACTCTACGGTGTATGGCGATAATCCGGTAGAAATGGCCAAGCGATGGGTCGAGGCCGGTACTCGCCGACTACATTTGGTTGATTTGAATGGTGCTTTTGATGGTAAACCGATTAATGGTGATGCGGTAACGTCCATTGCGAAAGCCTATCCGGATTTACCGATACAAATAGGTGGAGGCATTCGAAATTTGGAAACAATAGAACGCTATATTGACGCCGGAGTAAATTATCTAATTATTGGAACCAAGGCGGTAAAAGATCCTGCGTTTGTTAGTGCGGCTTGCAAAGCTTTCCCCGGCCATATTATTGTCGGCCTGGATGCAAAAGATGGTCTGGTTGCAACCGATGGCTGGGCTGAAGTATCCGATATCAAGGCGACCGAGTTAGCCAAACGTTTTGAGCAAGACGGTGTAGAGTCCATTGTTTATACCGATATTAGCCGAGACGGCATGATGCAGGGCGTCAACGTTGAGCAAACAGTGGCAATGGCGCGAGCGTCTTCCATCCCGGTAATCGCATCAGGCGGCATCACCAATATGGATGATATCAAGGCGTTGAAATTGGTTGAAGCAGAGGGCATTCTCGGCGCCATAACGGGTCGTGCAATTTATGAGGGGACACTGGATGTCTCAGAAGCGCAACGCTATTGCGATACTAATTTAGTTGGTTAATGCAGAGGTTTAGTCCGTGGGTTTAGCAAAAAGAATTATTCCTTGCCTTGATGTCGACAATGGTCGGGTTGTTAAGGGTGTCAATTTTGTCGATATTCGCGATGCGGGTGATCCGGTTGAAGTGGCGAAACGTTATAATCAGCAGGGCGCTGATGAAATCACCTTTCTCGATATAACGGCGACGCATGAAGGTCGTGATACGACGATTCACACGGTGGAGAATATCGCTTCGGAAGTATTTATTCCGCTGACAGTGGGCGGCGGGATTCGCAGCGTTGAAGATATTCGCACGATGTTGAATGCGGGTGCTGACAAGGTTGGGATTAATTCTGCCGCGATCAATAACCCTGACCTGATAAAGGTTGCGGCTGAGCGGTTTGGGTCCCAGTGTATTGTTGTTGCGATAGATGCAAAGCAGGTAAGCGGTAAGGGTCAGCCTTTGCGCTGGGAGATTTTTACCCATGGTGGGCGCAAATCTACGGGTATTGATGCGGTTGAGTGGGCTGAGAAGATGGTGACCAATGGCGCCGGGGAAATTTTGCTAACCAGTATGGACCGGGATGGCACCAAGAATGGGTTTGATTTGCCGCTGACCAGAGCTATTAGTGATGCGGTGTCCGTTCCGGTAATTGCGTCGGGAGGGGTTGGTAATTTGGATCATTTGGTTGACGGTGTGTTAACAGGCGGTGCTGACGCTGTACTGGCTGCCAGCATTTTTCACTTTGGAGAATACAGTGTGCCCGAGGCCAAGCGTTATATGGCGGAGCGAGGGATAGAAGTCAGGTTATAACTATCTGTTAGTACGGGCAATGAATATACATTGGATCATAATCCGTATTTTTTTGCTACTTAACTTAGCTCAACTCGCCAGGGCGGCGTAAAGCTTCGATAAAGTTTTGGGTTGGGCGAG
>CAYNZI010000482.1:0-2896 GCA_964401565.1 uncultured Spongiibacteraceae bacterium | reverse complement strand
TCACTGTTGGGTTACTGGGTTATGCCTCGTGGCTATCATGGCGAATCAGACAATTGAGCCTCGCTGCATCAGGCATTGTTAGCCACGAGGGCAAAGTCCTTGATACGTTACCTCAAACTCACGCGGCCGATGAAATTGGTGACCTTGCTCGCAATTACCGCCAGTTACTCACCCGCATCGGAGACTACACCGAGTATCTTCAAACGCTCTCCCGAAAACTTTCCCATGAATTGAGAACACCCCTGGCGATTATTCACTCGTCACTGGATAACTTACACAATCAATCGCTAGATAATCAATCTCTAGACAGTCAGAGTCACATCTATCAACAGCGAGCAAAAGAAGGAGCAACACGTCTGGGTACAATCCTAAGTGCCATGAGCGAAGCTAGCAGAGTCGAAGAAAGTATTGAACACGCTGAACTAGAGGTCGTTAACATCGACGACTTGTTAAACAGCGTCACACTGGCCTATCAGGATATCTACTCCAGCTTCAACATATCCTTCAACCCAAATTCTCCTCATATAAACCCGACGATTATTCATGCGGCGCCTGACTTGCTGGTACAGATGTTGGACAAGCTAGTAGACAATGCGACCAGCTTCTGCCCTGACAATGGCTGCATTGACATTGGCTTATCCGTTGATTCTGATCATATTTTTATCACTGTTGCTAATGATGGCCCCCGTTTACCGGAAAAAATGCGGGGCCAGTTATTTGACAACATGGTTTCTGTTCGTGAAGAAAGCAACGACGCTTCTCATCTTGGTCTTGGACTTCACATCGTCAACCTGATTGTGAAGTACCACAAAGGTAACATTCAGGCACAAGACCGAGAGACGGGTGACAGTGTTGTTTTTACCATCACTCTTCCCCAATAATTTATGTGTCGCACAGGGAAAAGTGATGGCAGCGGGTTACCCGCATTTAGCGACGTTTTACCATAACCGCCGCAATGGCATCAGCGCTGTCTTTTCTAGATAGCTGAATACGAACAATTCGCTCCAAGGCATACTCATCGTAGTCGCCATTTTTTGCCTGCGACAAACTGTCACCGTGGCTAAAGATACTGATTCGATTTTCTTCCACACCTAACGAAAACAATTGTTGCGCAACCGAATGAACGCGGTCAGTGGACAATGAAAGATTGTAAGCTGAATCACCCCTCGGATCAGCATAACCATCAAGCTGAAGGGTAAAGCCTGGATTAACGGTCATAAATTCAGCCAACATCACCAGACGCTGCTTACCCCTAGTGGTCAGTTCACTATCATCTGTTTTAAAGAGCATTTCTAACTGCAACTGCGCCAAGGCCATTCGTGCATATTGCTCAGTGATATTTTCTGCCGCAGCCAATTGCTGACCTATTTGGTCATTGCGGAAGTTAGCGGCAGCCAAATCGGCTTCTGTCAACTCCAGCTCTCCAGCCTTAACGACTTGCTCGTCCAACCACACGCCGCTTGCCGCCGCCACCATCATGCCAATGGGACCCGCCACTACAGCGCCAGCAATCGCAGACGTGAAGAAAACACCTGCTCTGCGTGCCTCAGAAAAACTGGACTCAGCATGAGCCGTGGTTGCCGTTATTGCGAATAAAAGAGAGCTTGCTAGAAGCATTTTTTTCATAGTTTGATCCTCAAATACAAAAGATTTAGTGGGTTTACAAAACCATTAAACCGCTAAAAGAGGACATTAACAGGGATGGAAAAAGACAAATTGGTGAGCAATCGTGATGAATTAAGGCAAAATACTTATTGAAAAAAGTGCCCGGTAAACGCTCATCTTACTATTGCGAAAAATGAACGTTTCCCGTTAACTACAAAACTGACTGTATCAGTCATTAATCGAACAAATCGGGTTGTTCAGCACAGATAACATTGTATAGCGGCTGAAAACTAAACCAACCTGCCAGATCGGTACCGACTGTATCGTGGGTAATTTGCGCAACATCCGGATCAATTAACACCGGCGTTCCTGCGGCCTCCGCCAATAGCTGAGCCTGGCAGCTACGCTCCATCGTGATATACCACCATGCCGCTTCCTCCACAGATTTTCCGACCGTTAACAAGCCGTGATTGCTGAGAATAGCGGCTTTGTTATTACCCAGTCCCGATGCAATTCGCTCGCCTTCACCACCGTCAAGTACGACACCGGTGTAATCGTCAAATACCACATGATCGTCATAGAAGGCGCAAGCGTCCTGTGTGATCGGATCCAGTGGGCGACGAAGTGATGACCACGCCTTGCCATATACTGAATGCGAGTGAGCGGCCGCTAATACGTCGGGGCGCGCCGCGTGGATAGCAGAATGTATGGTAAACGCAGCACCATTCAATATGCCGCTACCTTCTACGATTTCACCTTTATGATTAACCAGAAGGAGATCTGATACCTTAATCTGTTTGAAACTAACACCCATTGGATTTACCCAGAAACAGTCTGGAAATTCAGGATCGCGCACGGTTATATGCCCAGCCAAGCCCTCATCAAAACCAAACTTACCGAACAGTCTAAACGCCGCGGCCAACCGCTGTTTTCTGTGCAGGCGCTTCTCTTCAATCGTTTCGCCCCCGTGCATTTGTTCTTCAAAACCGTCGGGAGTATTCATTACTGAATCATTTGCAGCCATAACCTTTTCCTCACTTGGATTGTGCTGTCTGCCACACGGCCGCAAACACACAACTAATTATTTCAGAATATTCTTTTCGTTGCTGACAGGGATATAATGCCCATCTCACTATCTTTATTGAAGCACGGTAATCTATGTCAATATCACAAGGAATTCTCTCCACCGACCAGGGTACTACCAGCAGCCGTGCTATCGTCTTCGATACAGCCGCCAATATCAAGTCCCTTGCACAAAAGGAGTTTCCCCAAATCTTTCCGCAAGACGGCT
>CAYNZI010000481.1:0-2908 GCA_964401565.1 uncultured Spongiibacteraceae bacterium | reverse complement strand
CGGTCGCCGAACAGGCAATCGCCGCCGTGATGACAGACATGCGGCGGGTAGAAGATTTAATGAGTCCGTATAAAGAAGAGAGTGAACTTTATCAACTCAATCATTCGGCGGCTAATAATGCGGTTACCATTTCTGCGGAATTGTTTTCCCTGATCGAAAAATCCATTAAGTACTCTCAATTAAGTCAGGGTGCGTTCGATATCAGTTTCGCATCAGTTGGCCGCTTGTACGATTTTCGCGAGGAAATATCGCCGGGGGCCAGTCAGCTAAACAATCGTTTAGAGGCCATTAATTACCGACTAATAACGATGGACTCAACAGATCAAAGCGTCCGATTTGAACATCCTGAACTTAATATTGATCTGGGTGGTATTGCCAAAGGGCATGCGGTCGACCGCGGAATTGCTGTGCTGAAAACCTACGGTGTGACTTCGGCTTTGGTTTCGGCGGGTGGCGACAGTCGAATACTGGGGGATCGGCGTGGTACTCCCTGGGTGATTGGAATACGTCACCCAAGAATTAAAGACCAATATGTTGTTCGTATTCCTCTACAAGATATTTCGGTATCAACTTCTGGCGACTATGAACGTTTTTTTATCCGTGACGAAGAGAGAATTCATCATATTATGAATCCGTCGACGGGTAAGTCTGCTAACGATGTGCAAAGTGTTACAATTCTGGCTGATAACGCCGTAGATAGTGATGCACTATCTACAACGGTATTTGTATTGGGTATCGAAAAAGGCTTGGCATTGGTTAATGAACTATCCGGTGTCGATGCCATTATTATCGATGCCGATGGACGCCTGCACTATTCGGCAGATTTGTTACGTGCTACGAATTAACCTGTCCTGAAAAGCGCAGGAGTTTGGACTGCTTGACTGGTGTGGGAACAATAATCGATGATAGGATAATGGGTAAACTTATGTTGTTAAAAAATGTACGATCTACAATGGGTAGATGTTTACTGGCCTGTTGTGTCGTGTTGTTGGCGTCCTGTGCAAGTATGGGGCCTTCTTTTGAAGACCCCTCCGTTAGTATTACCTCATTTCGTGTGCTTCCCAGTAATTCAATCAATCCGAGCTTTGAGATTGGTTTACATATCGTGAACCCTAATAATATTGAACTTGCATTGCAGGGATTGTCCTATAAGGCGAAAATTGAAGGGCATCAAATTTTGTCGGGTGCTAGTAATGATTTGCCTGTGGTCGTCGCGTATGGTGAGGCCGATGTTGTAGTAACTGCCCAGGCAGATCTGTTTGGTGGTTTTCGTTTGCTGAATGACTTACTCAAAAAACAACGACAGCAATTGGCTTATCAACTCAACATAAAGTTGGATGTTGGGCGGTTTCTTCCGACAATTAATGTCGAGAAGAGCGGTCAGATTTCTTTGTCTGGCCGCTAGTGGAAATGCTCAGGGGCAACGATAATCTCAGCGAATAAAGTTTTTCTGTATATAACTATAGGTTTTACAAAGTCTGTTGGTTAGGTTGGTTTAGTTAGTTGCAAGTCATTACTTTATTTTTGAAAGGCCTATAATAAAATTATCGCACATCAGTCGCCCTATATCTGTTTGCAGGAATAGGCAGGAGTGTACCGTGCTAGGTTTTCTGAAGAGTTTATTTTCCTTGGTATTGCTGGCAGTTTGTTCGGCATGTGCGAATACCCCATCTACATTTATCCCGGCAAACCAAATTCCCTCGCTGCAACTCTCTGATAAAACTATCACGGCTAATCAGGTGTTGGCGCGACAAAAGCCCGCGTCGATAGTGGCGATTACCCCAGAGATAACAAATTATTTTGATCAGTATTTTTATGTGGGAGTTGATAAAAAGCAGGGCGCGCGATCACTGCGTAACTTGTTATTGAACCCGGCTTTCCTTGGTATTGAATATGCGCGCAGTGATAATTTTACCGCTAGTGAGGTATTCGATTTCCGTAGTGCAAACTGCATTAGTTTTTCCAACCTCTACATTGCTCTGGCTCGACACTATGGGATGGAAGCCGACTATCAGTTGATAGAGCGGTATCCGCAATGGGCTAGGGATGGAAATTTGATTTTTATGGATATCCACGTTAACGCAAGCGTGAAGTTGGGTCATAGTAAACGATATCTTGTGGATATTAGCCAGCCTGATGTGACTGATCAAACACAGGAAAAAGGTAAGTCAACATTAATAGATGATGAAGTCGCGTCAGCGCTTTTTTACAGTAACCTCTCCGTTAGGGCATTTGCAAAGGGCGACATTGCGAAAGCGTACAAGATGATTGTGTGGTCGCTGCATCTGGCTTCTGATCGGGCGATGTTCTGGTCAAATTTGGGGCCGATTTATCGTGCTAATAGTCAATGGAAAGATGCGGAGACGGTGTATTTGATGGCGCTGCAGTTAGATCCGCGGTCCTACTCTGCAATGAATAATCTTGCGGTTCTGTATCGAGAAATGGGTCGCAGAGATGACTATGAAAATTACCTGGCAAAAACGTTGTCGCTACGACAAAAGAACCCCTATTTCTATTTTTATCTGGCGCATGTTTCTAAAAAAGAGGGTGACTATCTGCAGGCCATTAAACATCTGCGTAAAGCCATTAAACTGAAAGATGATGCGCAGGAGTTTTATGACTTACTTGATTTATTATCGATTCAGCTGAGTCGATTGGCGATCAATGATGTTAATTGATTCCAGGTTGTATCGGGACTGAAGGACGTCATGCAGGCCGACATTTCCTGGTTGTCACCGTCAAAATTACAGGTCCGTCGGTAGCAGGGAGCACATGAAAAGGTTTCGGAGCGGGCAATGAGATGCTGTTGGTTTAAACCGGTAGCGCCAATTAAAGCGGCACTTGTGGGGCCATAAAAACTGACGGATGGGACGTCTAGCAACCCGGCTAAGTGACATAACCCTGTATC
>CAYNZI010000480.1:0-2909 GCA_964401565.1 uncultured Spongiibacteraceae bacterium | reverse complement strand
CGTTGCGCCATGCCTTCGCTATTATTGGGTTGACCATGTCCCGCTTTGTAAGAGTCGATAATATTACTGCCGATGGGAACTAGGCTCATGACTTCAACGCCACCAGCAATGACGATATCCTGAGTGCCAGACATAACCGCTTGTGCAGCAAAGTGGATGGCCTGTTGAGATGAACCGCATTGGCGATCAACGGTTGTTCCGGGAACGCTCTCAGGTAAGCTTGAGGACAAAATGGCATTGCGGGCAACGTTTCCTGCTTGGGCGCCATTCTGGCCAACACAGCCGAAAATCACATCGTCGATTTTATCGGCTGGAACACCGGTTCGTTTAACGAGTTCGTCGATGATTTTGGCACCCAGATCAGCGGGGTGAATTTTGCTTAATGAACCGTTCTTTTTTCCACCGGGGGTTCTTACGGCCCCAACGATATAGGCTTCAGCCATGACTTTTCTCCAGTCGCTATTGTGTTGATTTTGTTCTGAGTAGTTTCACCCACCACTGCTGAAAGACACTATTTACAGGTCGCTTGATGGGGTGGCAAGCATAAAAGCCCTTACGAAAAATGTCTATAGGGCCGCTAAGTCATTCATTAGGCTGATGTTTTTCGTTGGTAGAGGAGGGGTGAGCGGGGATGATCAGATAGCGGAGCATGGTACGGCGAGCAAATACGCCGAATAAACTCGATATTAACAACACCGTAAACGCGGTAGCCGATGAAAATACTGAGTGGTCATCCACCCAGATCCATCTCAGTATGCCGTAGGCGGGATAGATAATGAGCGCAATGTAGGCCGGTATCGCCAGCGCCACCCGCTGGCTGGCGACCAGCCTGCTGCAATCATCAACATCGGACCGGTGATTAGCAGAACAGGAAACGCGATATGCTCGAGAATCGCGCCATCGTCAAATTGTTCCATCGCCCAATTGCGAAGACGAGCTCGGTCAGGATCTAGCGGATTTTTTTGCCAGTCTTTAAATAGGGGGACAAGAAAGTTTGTATAGGCAACTGAAGTACTCCAAAACCACATGCCGGCAAAGACTAAATGTACAAATTTTATTTGTAGATAGTATTCGGCTAAGACGGGTTGAATGAACTGTAGCATTCGGTTCGTGGCTGCTTCTACCCTGGTGCCGTGTGGGCTTGGATCGAGGCCGGTGGCTTGCTGAATTCCATCTCATTGCTGGTTAGCGCTTTCAGCGCGGTTGCACGGTCTTCGGCAGTGAAGGAACCGGTTGTTAAGCAAAACTCTACCAGGTTGTCGTTGGGGTCTTTGGTATAGATTGAATAACACCAATTGTGGTCAATTTCCATAACGTCGAGACCGGCGCTTAGCCATTGCTGCTTTCGGTTTTCCAATTCTTGCCTATCGCTCACATCGAAAGAAATGTGATTGATGTGGTCAGGTAACCCTGCTGCTTTCGATAAATTGGTTTGAAAGTCTTCAGCAACACCAGGTATGTCGTGTAATTCCCAGAAGGCGATAAACTTGGAGTCGTCTTCCATTCGGTAGAAAAAATGTTTTGCCCAACCGCCCTGTGGAGCCGGGCCGATCTCTGTCTTTACCAGTTCAAAGCCCATGATGGTTTCGTAAAACTGGTGAATGGCGGTCATGTCACGTGCGGCCAGCGCCAAGTGGTGGTATCCCATAATCTTTCTCCCGGTTATTTATTCGTCGACCATACTCATTACATCGTTTGAGGCATCTGCTGGCGCGGCAATTTCAACGATACGTTCTTCAACATCATCGTATTCCAGCCGCAACGCTCTGGTCATGGTCGCGTGCATTTCATACAAGCAGGTAACATAGGTGAGCTCCAGTATTTCGACGTCTGAAAGGTGACTTTTCAATACCTCAAAAACGCCATCACTAACCCGCCCGCCCGAAAGCACCAGTTCGTCGGTATAGGCCAGCACGGCGCGTTCCAGTGGTGAGAAGGCCGGGCTAACTGTCCAGTGGGGCAGGGCGGCGATTTGTTGTTCCGTTACGCCCACATCGCGAGCAGCTTTGCAGTGTTGGGAGAAAACAAACTGACTGCCTCGCGAAAAGCCGGCCCGTGCCTGTCCCAGTTCCCGTAGTTTAGGGTCCAGTTTCCGATTGGGTGAGCGATAGACTTGGAAACCGTCAACGGCATGCTTAAATATTTCTGGGCTCAATGCAAAGACGGTCCACCAGTTTCCAGGCGTGCCGGTCGCGGTACCGGGTTCTTCGACGGGGTCGCGGTCGCCAAACAGCAGGCCATAAATTTTCTGGACAAACTCATCGGCTTCGGCTTTGGGTACTTCACGGAGTCTGGGCACAGTGATGTCCTCTTATAATTATTGTCGGATTGTAGCGCTTGATTAGAGTATAGATTGACGGCAATGTCCAGACCGTCTCTTGCGCAGAGAACCGTCGTCTTAAGTTCCAATCGTTTCCCTGCGACACATAAACTATCGGCATGGTGATGGTTTTTACCACCCTGACTACAGCGTTTTCAAATAGTCTTTTTCAAATGATAAGGCACTGACACCGGTGAATTTTGCCTGTCGACGCAACTCGGCCATAAGTCGTTGTTGTCGAGATTTTGAATAGTTTATTCTTGGTTCCAGCCATAAGCCTTTGACATGAAGGCGATTGAGTTGGCGTTCGGTTTTCATATCGATACGGCCAATCATTTTGTCTTTTTCCATTACGGGGAATACGTAGTAGCCATACTGTCTCTTGGCTTCCGGAACAAAAATTTCGATGCGATAGTCGAAGCCGAACAGGCGCTGCAGGCGTTTTCGATCGCGTAGTAAAGGGTCGAATGGGCTTAGTATTCGTATGCGATCTGGCGCTTCGGGTAGCTCATCCAGTTGTTCTATAAGTGATGGGCGGGCAAGGGCTGTGCGGGTTTCGCCGTCGGCGTCTTCGATTAACACCTCGATG
>CAYNZI010000479.1:0-2914 GCA_964401565.1 uncultured Spongiibacteraceae bacterium | reverse complement strand
CTCGATAGCCCTTGCTATAGCAGGCTGATCCAATCCAATTCCAGGACTCACCAGGAGACGGCTTGCATGCTGCAAGTCGCCATCAGAAATTTCACCCAGACTGACAGGAACCGCCGGAAATTCCTGTCGAAATACTTCAAGGCATGGAGGGTTAAACCGGCTATCAACGACCGAAAAAGCGTGCTGCCGGCGCGACAAATAACGGGCACAGGAAAGTCCGGTCAAACCGAGCCCCACTATCACCTGCTTGTCATTTGTCGCCACTGATAACATGCTTTCACTCACTTCCAACGAATCACTTCTTAGCCAAATTAACGCAGCTTCAGCGTTGCCAAACCGAATAACACCAACATTACTGTAATAATCCAGAACCGCACAATCACCCGAGGTTCCGGCCAACCTTTCAACTCAAAATGATGATGTATAGGCGCCATGCGGAAAATTCTTCTTCCCGTTAACTTAAATGACGCAACCTGTAAAATAACAGACACTGTTTCCAGTACAAATATGCCTCCCATAATGAAGAAAACAATTTCGTGACGGGTGATCACGGCTACTGTACCCAGAGCCGCGCCTAACGCAAGCGCACCCACATCGCCCATGAATATTTGGGCCGGATAAGTGTTAAACCATAGAAAGCCAAGACCAGCTCCAGCAAGAGCACCACAGAACACAACCAGCTCTCCGGTACCTGCTATGTAAGGAATAAACAGGTAGTTAGAAAACTCAACATTCCCCACTAAATAGGCAACAATCCCCAGAGCAGCACCCACCATGACGCTCGGCATAATCGCCAAACCATCGAGGCCGTCGGTGAGATTGACAGCATTACTCGAACCCACGATAACGAAATAGGTGAGCACGATATAAAACACACCTAAATCCAGTGCGAAATCTTTCAGAAAAGGAAGAAACAACTGCGTCTCCGCAGCAGTGCTTGCATTACTATACAGAAATATTGCCGCCCCCAGACCACCAACTGACTGCCAAAAATATTTCCAGCGCCCAGGCAATCCTCGGGAATTCTTCTCGATAACCTTGCGGTAATCATCAACCCATCCAACCGCACCAAAAACTATAGTTACTGCCAGAACCGTCCATACATAGGCGTTCTGCAGATCTGCCCACAACAATGTGCTGAGAATAATAGCCACCAAAATAAGCGCACCACCCATTGTCGGCGTTCCTGACTTGCTGAGGTGCGACTCTGGGCCGTCATCGCGAATTGACTGGCCAATCTGATGATAATTAAGCCGACGAATCATATAGGGGCCACACATCAAGCAGATAGCCAGAGCCGTTAAGACACCTAAAATTCCTCGGATACTGAGGTATTTGAATACTTGGAAAGCACCAATATATTGTGATAAAAAATCGGCAAGTAACAGCAGCATTATTTATCTCTCTTGTTATTATGTTTCAGTGCTTCTACAACTCTTTCCATCTGTGCACTGCGAGACCCTTTCACCAATACCACAGCTGCATCTAAATTCTCGTCAATACTATCGAACAATTTCTGCAAATCACTAAAAGGAAGGCAGCCCGCCCCAAAAACTTCAGCTATGAGTGGCGCAAATTCGCCAACCACTAACAGCTGCTCTATGCCGCTATCGCGAGCATACGCCGCAACGTCTCGATGACCACCTTCAGCCAATTCACCAAGCTCTCCCATTGTGCCAAGGATCAGGCAGCGCCGTCCCGAAAACCCGCTCAACACATCGATCGCTGCTTTTACAGAACCGGGGCTAGCATTGTAGCTATCATCGATCACTGTCCGCTCAGAATAGACACAAGCTTTCAACCGGCCATCAACAGGCCTGACAGCCTCCAGCCCTTTTTTTACTTCGTCTACCGTCGCACCGGCTGCCACTGCCGCCGCCGCCGCCGCCACCGCATTCAACACATTATGCTCGCCCAGAAAAGCCAACTTGACACCAATAGTTCGCCGAGTCGTATGCAGATCAAACACTGTCGACCCATCTTGCTGAACACGAATACCGCTGGCATAAAAATTGGCCGACGTATCGAGCTTGCTGAAAGTTGCGAAAGAGGCTTTGCCCGCCTGCTGCAACCATTGCTGAAAAAACGGCTCATCCAGGTTTATGATTGCGACGCCGTCTTCCGAAAGACTTTCAAAAATCTCCCCTTTGGTTTTAGCAACACTCTCGATACTTCCAAAACCCTCGATATGTACCGCCATTGCATTGGTCAACACAGCGATCGTAGGTTCCGCAAACTGCGTCAGATAAGCGATGTCACCCACGCGACTCGCACCCATCTCGACAACAGCAAACTGATGAGACGAATCAATCGCCAACAACGTTAGCGGGACGCCTATTTCATTATTGAAGTTGGCCTCAGTAGCAAGAACCGCACCCCGTTCGGAAAGAATACTCGACACCATTTCTTTCGTTGTCGTCTTTCCCGCGCTGCCTGTCAAAGCAACAACTGGGCCGGTAAACTTTTGTCGATTAAGTTTTGCGATCTGACCTAACGCAAAGCGCGTATCATCAACTTTCACGCAGGGGATATCTGTCGTCACATTACCGCTAACCACTGCCGCGACAGCACCTGCTTTACTCGCATCGGATACAAACTGGTTGCCGTCATAATGCTCGCCGACCAAAGCTACGAAGAGATCACCAGGCTTAACTTCCCGAGTATCTGTACACACATTGTGAACAGACGCCTCTCCAAACAGCTGCCCTCCGGTTTCGCTGGCAATATCAGACAGTAACAACTCAGACATCATTGAGCATGCCCCCCGACTGCATTGGCCCTATTTGCCAAGGCCAACCTCGCTTGCTTGATATCGCTGAAGGGAATTTTAAGGTCACCAATTAGTTGGTAGCTTTCATGACCCTTTCCAGCAATCAACACGCTATCACCCGTCGAAGCGTTGGCGATAGCAAAC
>CAYNZI010000478.1:0-2916 GCA_964401565.1 uncultured Spongiibacteraceae bacterium | reverse complement strand
AAACTTGCGCATTTTCTCTACCAGTGTTGTTCGTTGTAAATTCAGCAGCTTAGCTGCACGGGCAACAACCCAGCCAGATTGCTCCAGTGCCTGTGACATCAAGTCGCACTCTATATCCGCCAAATGAGGCTTCAGGTCAATGCCATCACAGGGCAATAAAACCGGATCCGCTCCTCGCGATTCCTGCAACACCGATGGCTCTTCGAGCTGCTCTGCCAGCCAATCATGATTTGGACGAAATTTATCGGGTAAATCCGACCAGCTTACTACCTTCCCCGGGAAGAGAATTGCCAATCTTTCAACAAGGTTTAAGACCTCCCGAACATTCCCTGGCCAATAATATTTGGCCAGGGAAGAGAGCGCATTTTCACTGAGCCTTGGGGTTGTACGTCCATCTTTTTCCAATTTTTTTATGAACACCTCAATCAGTGGCAGAATATCTTCCACTCGATCGCGAAGGGGCGAGATCTCTATAGGAAATACATTTAGGCGGTAGAACAGGTCCATCCTAAAACTACCGTCTTTTACCAGTTGCTCGAGGTTTCTGTGCGTTGCAGCCACTATGCGAACATTGGTATTGATTGTCTTGCTACCGCCCACCCGTTCAAAGCTGCGCTCTTGCAAGACTCGCAACAATTTGACCTGCATATTCATCGGCATGTCGCCAATTTCATCCAGAAACAGCGTTCCACCCTCCGCCATTTCAAACCTTCCCCGACGCGAAGTTATCGCCCCAGTGAACGCCCCTTTCTCGTGTCCAAACAATTCAGACTCCAGCAGGTCCAACGGGATGGCGCCGCAGTTAATGGGCACAAAGGGATGCTGGGCGCGGTTAGAGATATTATGTAGGGTTCGTGCAACGACCTCTTTTCCGGTTCCTGACTCCCCGGTAATCAATACCGAAGCTTCTGTGTCCGCCACCTGGGCTATCAACTCTCGAACCTGCTCCATATCTTTGCTTTGACCAATCAGGCCGCCAAGTAGCCGTTTTGATTTTCCTTCCTCCAGCCTAGAGAGTGATTTACAGTACTCCTGAACAGCGTCAATCGCGCCCAACACCTCTTGATACCCCATTCGACTGGATATTACACCCTGAAGTCTTGCACCCAATACAGAAGGGGGCTTGCCCCCGATACCTTCTCGCTCCATAAGAAAGCAGGCACATTGAATTCCATGAGAACGGGCGATTCTAAGGGCCGATTCGAGAGTTTTGTAATGGGGATCAGCGGCTATAGTAATGGCTATAACTTTACCGCCCCCAGCCAACACGTGACGAAGGGCGCTCTCATCCTCGACGACATGAGTCTTTATTTCCAGATAATTCAGCCGCAATACAGCATGTTCGGCTGTCACCGGATCCGGGTCATAAACAACGACGGACGGGGTTTGGTCTAGCATTTATAGCTTCCTTTACACGGGTTTGTAACAGTTTGATTTTGCCAAATATAATTGTGTTTTATACACAGAGCACGCGAGGCTGTATTCAGCTTTCTCACCGCAGGTAGCTGGGAGAAAATAAACTGAATAGAAGAGCCTGTATTACGGATAATGTTCCACATCCAGTCAGCATTTTTGTCCACTAGTAACCCATAAGCACAAAGTAAAAGTTATCGATAACTTCAGGTTTACGATAGAGCGATTTGGGACTGGATTGAATTAGTAGAAATACGGACCATATACTACGTGATACTACGTGATACGAAGTAGCACTACGCAATACTACTTATACAAGAGTGCTATTTCTGAACTTCGAGAACCATCTGAACGAGCTCGGCTACAGCGTTCGCATTCATTTTAGCGAAAACATTTCTGCGATGAACCTCAACGGTTCGCCCACTTATGCCCAAAATTCGGGCTATTTCTTTGTTGGACTTACCATCAACTATCCAGTTCATAACTTCGTATTCCCGAGGAGTTAACTGCGAAATTCGCTGTTGAATCTGGAGAACATGAAGTTCTTTGTAGCGGTTTTTCAAGTCGAGCTCCATGGCCATTTTAACACAACTGACCACAGCCTTGGGCTGCACTGGCTTCTCGATAAAGTCAACGGCGCCCGCTTTAAACGCCTGTACCGCCACACCGACTTCAGCAGCACCCGTAAGAAATATTACGGGGGTTTTATTGCCCCGAGCCACAAGTTTTTGCTGCAATTCAAGCCCATCCATTCCAGGCATCATAATATCAAGAAGGAGGCAGCCGAAATTGTCCCGGTTGTAAGTATCCAGAAATTCCTCTGCTGACGAATAGGTCTCCACATCAAGTTCTGCTGCCGAAAAGACGCCTTCAAGCAAGATACGAATCGTTAGATCATCATCAACTACATAGACCTTTGACCCGGCTAACATTTATCCACCTCCTAAAAAACACATCGACAATTTCTCGTGCGCTGTCAGCGCCATAAGCCGAGAATATCGAGCCGAGAGTATACCTTAGCGGATTGGGGATCCACATAAACTTTATGTGTCTAACTTTATTACCTGAGGCCACCATGATTGAGATCATAGTTCCACGGCTATAGGGAGGGCGCCCATCGAGAGCCACCCAACTAGATGAAGTGTACGCTCAGCTGGGTTGATGCCTCGATTTTTGGAATGCAACTGCGCGACGATGATGCCGAAAAATGAGCTTTTCAAGCCAGCTTTGTGCCGCCCCGGTTAGCCCGATATATTGAACTCTGGCCCTACCCGCATGATATTCCTCCATGTCACTGACCACATGCCCATAAAAACACAGAGGCTTGGGGGTTCCTCGCTGTACGTATACTTCCATAAATACAATTTGCCCAGATTTGGGAATATTTTCACAAGTCCATTCAATCTCGGTGGATGACAATGTAACGCGTGACACCGTCGGCAAATCCAATTGCTGATATATTAATTGGCTGACAAGGTCCAACAGGAGATTCACTTTCAGGTC
>CAYNZI010000477.1:0-2916 GCA_964401565.1 uncultured Spongiibacteraceae bacterium | reverse complement strand
CCTTCAAGTAGTACTTAAATACAGCATGTGGATATCATTGGGGTTTGCCATAGTACTGTTAGCCACCTGCCTGATTACTATAATGCTACTCAGGAAAATGATGATGCAACGACTTAAAGGCGCCACCGGAGACACCGCTGGCGCCACCAGTGAGATTATTGAAACCGTCGTTCTAATTACCTGCAGCGCCATAACGTAGCCGGCCTGTAACAACCAAAGGCGGCGATACACGCTCAAACCTTGCTTGACTTTAATTGCCGCGGAGCCTAAAGTTCGCGAAATCTGTAAACGGTGTTGGAATATTTGTTTTAACAAATAGACCTCTTAAATGGGAAGTCAGGTGCATTCGGGTCCTTTATCCGAATAACTCCTACGCTGCCCCCGCAACGGTAGGTGACGAACGATTGTCACAAGCCCGATACCAGCCTTTTGCAGAGTGCCTCACCCAGTGAGGCATACAATGATGATGCGGAGGGCGTCGTCTGGTATAGCTACCCTGCTTATTACCTGCTTTTCCCTCCATCAACGCTTTCAAACAATGATTGAACGATTGGGGAATTTATGTCTTTTTACCAACACACACTTGTCACCGCCATTGCTACCGCTTCGTTATGTAGCCAAGTAGCCTCGGCCAACGCCAACGCCAACGAAGTCGAGCAGGTGATTGTCAGTGGCACTCGCTCTGAACAACCCTCGGTACAAATACCTGCCAGCATTCAGGTTGTGACCGCAGAACACATTAAATTGAGCGGCGCATCTAGCCTGGTTCAAGTTTTGAATGCACAGGCAGGCATTCAGATTAATGACCTTATTGGCGCAGGCAGCCGCGCCACCTCCATTTCAATGCGTGGTTTCGGCGAAAATAGCGTCAACAACGTATTGGTTTTGGTGGATGGTCGAAAATTAAACAACCCCTCTTTGGCAGGCCCAGACCTGTCCACCATCGCGCTAAAAGACGTTGAGAGAGTCGAGATCATTCAAGGAAGCGCTGGCACACTTTATGGTGATCAAGCTACCGGCGGTGTTATCAACGTCATCACTAAACGCCCGACGGATATGAGCGCTAGCATTGAAGCTAGCAGAGGCACTGACGATCTTGAAGTGTACCGCGGCTCAATCAGCCAGGGCTTGGACAATGGTCTATCTTATCGGGTATCCGCCGAGAAGAAACAGGCAGACAATTACCGCGACAATAACGAAGCCAGTTATTCAAACTCTCTCGCCAATATTGGCTATGAGCAAAAGTCTTTCCGTGTGTTCGCAGAAGTTTTGCAAGTCGAGGATGATTTAAGACTACCTGGCAGCCTTAATCGCGCCAGTATTAACAGCGATCGCAAGCAAACATTTAGCCCGGATGATTTTTCCAACCAATCTACTGACGCCTATCGAATTGGCGGAGACATTCACCTTACCGGCAACTGGACACTCAGTGCCGAGTATGCCGATCGTGAAACAAACTCGAATGGTTTTGCCTCTTGGCGTGGAGACTGGAAAGGAACCACCACTGTTAAAACACTAGCTCCGCGCGCTGTTGGTACTATTAAAACCGCGAATGGCGATATTTTGGTGACGAGCGGAATTGACCTTCAAGAAAGCGAGTACCAGTCTGGATTCACCGGTGCCGACAGCGAGCAAGATTTGTCCGATTTTTATGCACAAGTCATTGTTCCGGTCACGGCAAAACTGAACATCACCGCGGGCGGTCGCTACAGCGAACTTGAAGAAACTGACAAGCTCTCAGGAGCGGACAACGACAATGACATCAGTGTTTTTCAGATGGGTGCCGCCTATCAAATCAACAACGACACTCGTGTATTCCTACGTCGGGACGAAGGTTTTCGCTGGGCCAATATCGATGAAAATGGCTACAGCGACAAACCCATAGGTGAAATTCTGGACCCGCAAGAAACCACCTCTTGGGAAGCCGGCATAGAAACCCGCATTGACTCACTATCACTGTCCGCGTTGCTTTATGATATGACGATCGACAATGAAATCTATTTCGATCCGACGGCTAATCTCTACGGCGCCAATAGCAATCTCGAAAAATCAGATCGCATCGGTATCGTTCTGGACAGCCACTGGAAAATCAGCGAACGTGTCAACTTACAAATGAACTACAGCTACGTTGACGCCGAAGTCAGTGCAGGCCTGTATAAAGGTAATACTGTGCCATTCGTTGCTGAGCAAACCGCAAATTTGGTTGCTACTTTTGTGATCAACAACAACTGGTCTCTCTATGTAGACGCCCAACACACCGGTAGTCGGTATGGCGCCAATGATGACGCTAACAACAGTGGTAAACTAGGTAGTTATACGTTGTACAACGCCAATATAAATTGGGAATACAATCAATTCTCGGTAAATTTACGTGCGAATAACCTTACCGGAAAACAGTACGATGGCTTTGCCAGTACCGTTTACAACTACGCCTACCCTGCCAAGGAAGAAACCTTCGAACTGTCTGTAGGTTATACTTTCTAAACACTTGTCCGGGAGATAACTCTCCCGGACACCTTGCTTAAAGGGTAAACTACAACCTTACTAATTTCACTCAGAGTAATAGCCATGAGTAGTAATAAAAACGCTAAGCACAAAGCCAGCATGGAAAAGCAGAAGGCCAATGTAGACCATAGTATTGCCGATGCAAACATCGAAAAAGGCGTTGCTATTCTGCTGACCGGAGACGGCAAGGGTAAATCCAGCTCAGCATTTGGCATGGTCCTTCGCAGCCTCGGTTACCAGCATAAAGTGGGTATCATCCAATTTATTAAAGGAGTACAACTTTCTGGCGAAGAAATATTCATTCGCGACCATCATCCGGAAGTGTACTTGTATCAAATGGGAACCGGCTTTACCTGGGACACCCAAGATAGAAGCGGCGATATTGCCGCTGCAGAAGCCACGTGGAAACAC
>CAYNZI010000476.1:0-2921 GCA_964401565.1 uncultured Spongiibacteraceae bacterium | reverse complement strand
CATGCCCACTGGTCAGTTCAAAAATGACGTACTGCGGCGCCCTACCCTCACCAACTGGTTGCTCGCCGCGCCAGTGTTTACTGTCACCAGCCTTACCCCGTAGAATATAGCTGTAGTTGCCGTCAATTCCCGCAGCCAGGTATACCGCATCTGCATTGTCGATTGTCGATCGATTCGTTGGCTGAATAGAGCGCTTGAAGCGCGGGTATAAAGGGTCGTCGAGAGCTCGTTCAATGCCCCCCAGCAAAAACCCCAACAAATAGCGATATCCTTCCGCTAGATTCCGGTCATCTGCTGGCACCGGATAAAGCTCCGGTTTATCTATTACGTCCCTGGCCGCCTGAAGTTGCGCAATCATATTGTCAAAGGCATCTCTCAAGGCAACGCCCGCCTCAGTAGTGTTGCTTGATGTACTCATTGCAATAGTCCTTTGTTAAGCGGTTTGTTCACTGGGGCGTGGCCATTGATACTGTTGGTAAAACTCCGCCAACTCTGCCTCGATTTCAGCCGGCGTTACGGCAAAGTCTTCTATGTTGTACCGGTAATGACTGGAATGCTTTTTTTCTTTTTCTTCCTGGCTGGTCAAATAATCGCTGTACTCACCTGACACGCTGATCTGCAGCGCACCATAAACTGACTCCACAGTTTGCTTCGGTGATTTCACCAGCTCTCGATAGTCCACAAAATAGTGAAGTGTATCCGGACATTGTGCTAAAACCTTGGCGGGCAGTTTGAAACTGTCAAAAGAAATCTTGGTAAGCGCATGCTGAGCTGCAGCATATTGCTCCTTGCGCCATTTTTTCCCTTTCCAATTGATTTCCACTAATCGCAACGTGCTGGGTATACACTGAATGGGGTCTCGCACCATCACGACAACACGGGCATCGGGAAATGTCTCAATAATGGCATTTACCCAGCCACTCATTAAGGGGTTTTTACTGAGGTGAGTTTTGTCCCCGCCATTAAACACGAGTTGCCGCTTTACACAGGCTTTATAAAAACGCATCCAGCACTGTTTGCGCTTTTCGGACAGGCTTTCAATATGAAAAATGTCCATTTCATCCATAATCGGAAGATCCAGTGTCCATTGTTGGGTGACAAAAGCGGCTTTCATCACAAACTGGTCTTCCTCGGCAATCCACAGGCCCTGGTTATGAATGTGGCGGGTGGGACCAAAGGTTCTCTCGTCCCAGTCTTCAAGGCGCCTCTGAATAGCTTTCCCAAACAAGCTGCGATCCATCCAGCCGATGCCACGAATAATGGCTCTTTGGGTAAGGGCAGGAAAAAATGTTTCCCAGTAGTGGAAGTAACTGAATCGCTCACCATCTGCGGCCATTAATCGATGCATCAACGTTGTACCGCTACGCGCATGACCCACAATAAATACCGGGGCCTTGACCTCCTGCCGCCACAGAGCAGGGAAAAAGACATAATCAAGAGCAAAGCACAAGGTATGTAAAAGTGTAGTAAGCGGCACCAGCACCAGCAGCTTAAACAACATTTTTCTTCGCCCAGGCCATTGAGATTGGCCCCAGGTATAGCGCAATACTTTTCGATAAAACAGGAAATCAAAATACATCTGATGCAAGCCACTCATTTAGGCAAAGAGCATAGAATAGCCTCGATATATTGTGACCCACAACATACATCGAGAATTTTCACCCTCAGTACATCTATTTGTATTTAAAGCACGCTATGCATCCACTCGGTGCTTAAAATAGTGGTGGCCTCAGGATAAAAATACCCGGCTTAGCCGTAGTCCGGCTCCCTGCTCTCCAGAAAAGCACTAACCGACTCCTTAAATTCTTCTGTGCCTACATACTGCCTGGTATAGGTACCCTCGGTTGCATATTTTTCTACCAGTTGCGCATTCTGGTTAGTATTCATAGCCTCTTTAAAATAGCGCAATGCAGTCGGCCCCTGCTTAAGCAGATCCTGGGCAACTTTCATCGCGGCATCAAATACCTCTTCGGTGGCAACAACCTTATGCACGCCACCATAGTGTTCAACCTCTTGTGAACTAATGGATTTTCCGGTTAGAGACAAATATCGCACGACTTTTTCAGGTACGAGTAACGCAAGGAAACCCGAGGCCCCAATAATTCCGACCTTGATCTCCGGTATGCCGAACTGTGCTTTGTCAGAAGCCACAATGACATCCGCGCAGGCTGCCAGGGCCATGCCTGCACCCATCGCATGCCCCTGCACGGCGGCAACAACGGGAATTTTACAGCTGTATACAGCAGATATGCCGTCGCTTACAGCCTGGCTGTAGGCCCTTACTTCTGGCTCTGTTGTTAGGCCGTCGAACTCACTGACATCGTTCCCGGGGCAAAAAAAACGGCCGGTAGCTGTGAGTATCGCAACACGAACACCTTCCATATCACCCAGTTTGTTAAAGACCGCCTGAATCTCAGCATAAGTTGCCTTAACAAGAGAATTGATGGGGGGTCTGTCTAAGGTAACAATAGCGATGTGATCTTGTACTTCAATGGTGATACTTCCCATGTAATCTCTCCGGTTTGCAATGCTTGGACTTACTCTATTTAACAACTCATACTGCGCTAATCTATACCAGCATAAGGCAAGCGGCAATCATTAAGGAAATCCTATGAGCTTTTTCAACGTTACTCCTGTTTCCGTCGATGATTATCGACGTCGAGCAAAGCGGCGTATACCTCACTTTTTGTTTGACTATATAGATGGCGGCGCCAACAACGAGGAAACCATGGCCGCGAATATTAGCGACTTCAGTCGCTATCATCTAATCCAGCGGGTAATGAAAAACGTCGACGGCATCGATACCAACACCACTCTCTCCGGGCGTGCTGCGAGCATGCCGGTGGCTCTCGCCCCGGTGGGCATGGCCGGCATGTTCGCCCGGCGCGGTGAGGTACAAGGAGCACGAGCAGCGAAAACGA
>CAYNZI010000475.1:0-2922 GCA_964401565.1 uncultured Spongiibacteraceae bacterium | reverse complement strand
TGGGGATATCCATTCTGCTGTCTCACTATTAGGGTCGGAGCTGGCAGAAGGCTATAAAAAGATCAAGAAAGCGCTATAATCATTTTATGAACGCTATCGTTGTCTCATTGGGCTTGTCGCATAGTTAAAGGAAGTCTAGTAGATGGCAAATAACAACAAGCAGCACAACCTTAAACAGAATAGTAAGGAGTCGAGCACCCAGCCCTCTACTCGCCTGCCTGGCGATACGCCGGAATCGAATGAACCGCCGGCACCCACCGGCTCGCAAATGCTGATGAACGCGTTAACATGGGTGCTGGTTGTTTCTTCGCTGATGTATCTGTGGGCCAATGTCACTAATCAGCCCTCTCAAACAATCCCCTACTCCGATTTCAAGCAGGAGTTGATCAATGACAACATTAAACAAATTTTGGTGAAAGAATCCGAAATCAGCGGGTCTTTTCGGGTCGGTATCAGTGCTGGAGAAATTACCGCCGACATTCACGAACGCTTCAGAACCGTCGTTCCTTCATTTGGCGACACTGAGCTACTCGCATTGCTCGAATCAAACCACGTTGAAATTCAGTCGGTTGCTGCGACTACACCGCTATGGATATCCATTGTCTTAAGCATAGCTCCGTGGTTAGTGTTGATCGCCTTTTTTGTTTACAGTAGCAAAATGGTGAGAAAATCCATGGGCGGTGACGGTGCCGGTGCTTTTGGATTTTCCAAATCCAAAGCCAAACATTTTGAAGCGTCAAACATACCCACCCGCTACAGCGACGTTGCCGGACTGGATAGTGCCAAGCAAGATCTTCAGGAAATTATTGGTTTTCTAAAAGACCCCACTCATTACCGTGAGTTGGGCGCAAAAATGCCAAAAGGTATTTTGATGATGGGCCCTCCCGGCTGCGGTAAGACACTGTTAGCCAGAGCGACAGCCGGTGAAGCCGGTGTACCATTTTTCAGCGTCAGCGGTTCTGAGTTCATTGAAATGTATGTAGGCGTGGGCGCATCCAGGGTGCGAGACATGTTTGACAAAGCACGCAAACAAGCGCCCGCTCTGATTTTCATTGATGAGATCGATTCTGTGGGCCGCATACGAGGCACTGGTTTAGGCGGGGGTAATGACGAACGCGAACAAACCTTGAATCAAATTCTAGCCGAGATGGACGGTTTCTCCCCCGACGAGGCTGTTGTTGTTCTGGCCGCCACCAATCGCCCAGACGTTCTGGACCCTGCCTTGATGAGACCTGGCCGCTTTGATCGGAAACTGATACTGGAATTACCCGGACGCAATGCCAGAAAAGACATTTTGGCGGTTCATACGCGTAAGGTGCCACTAGAAAATGATGTTGACAGCACGCTACTCGCCGCCGAGACCATAGGGTTTTCTGGTGCTGACCTGGCAAATCTCGTTAACGAAGCCGCACTCAGGGCCGCAAGAAATAACGCCAAAGTCGTCTGCATGGAAGATTTTTCCCAAGCGCGAGAAAAAATTGTTATGGGGGCAACTCAGGGAGACATTCTTTCTGACAAGGAAAGAGAACGCGTAGCCTACCACGAAGCGGGACACACGCTAACCGCATTCTTTTCTCCTCAAGCAGATCCCATCAATAAAGTGTCTATCATACGACATGGGCGGTCGCTAGGAATGACTGAACAGCTGCCCAAAGAAGATATGCACAACTACACCCAACACTATCTGGAAGAAAAAATAGCGATTATGTTAGGTGGCCGAGTCGCTGAAAAAATACATTTTGACGAAGTGAGTTCTGGCGCGTCTGACGATCTAAAAAATGCAACCAGTCTCGCCCGACAAATGGTCACTCAATGGGGAATGAACGAGCGGATCGGCGCGGTTAATTTGCAACAGAGTGAAGAGCACCCTTTTTTGGGCAGAGAAATTGCAGAGCCAAAAAAATACAGCGAATATTCCGCGCAAATGATCGATGAAGAAATTAACAAACTGATTACGACTTGTGAAAAAACATGCACGCAACGATTGCAGAATCACAGTGCCAGCTTAACGCTGCTGGCCGAGGCTTTACTCGAACATGAAAGCCTGGATGGCGCGGAGCTTAACACATTAATGAATAGTGCCAATCCGGGAAAATAACATCAGGAGATTACTATGAGTGTTTACAACAATGTACTAAAAACAATATTGACGCTGGTTGCAGCCACCTTTTTACTCGCCGGCTGTGATTCAGGCGCCATGTCCGCAAGGGGATTTAGCTTCCCCATTGGTGATGTCGATAAAGGCGAGGCTGTTTTTTAGAGTCTAACTGCCTCTCCTGTCACGCGCTTAAGGGCGTTGAAGATCCTTCTATCGTCAAGCAAATGGAAAACCCGATAAAACTGGGGGGTGGTGTCAGCCGGACAATGACATACGCAGAGCTTTTAACGTCGGTCATTAACCCATCCCATAAAGTGGCTGAAGGTTATGACCGCGACAAAGTTCTTACCGAGGGGAAATCGGTAATGCGCAATTATAACGACACGATGACTGTCACAGAGTTGACTAACCTAGTGACATTCCTTGAAACCAAGTATGACCTCAAGCCCTATGAACGGTCGGAATATAAGCTCTACTATCCATGATGTAATCGCATCCAGAGCGAGGTGCGATTTTTGTAGTCGGTCAAATTGTAGCGGTTTCGATCCGAATCGACAGTTTGGAAATCAAGCCTCGATAAGAGCTGACAGGACTGTTTTCTATCGCCTATTGTCGGATAATATTGTTTTGGCTGCTGAGTCGGTGGTTTCCCCCTGCTTGGTAGCGGCCTCTATACTGCGGCCGACCGCACGCTTGTCCGTCTTTCCGGCGGCTGCGAAACTCGACGATTTTGCTGCGCAAAATTCGGACTCGAACAGTGCTCGCCGACTACCCCGGAAAGACGGACAAGCTAAAAACGCGGCCTGATTGGCCACAGTATAGAG
>CAYNZI010000474.1:0-2922 GCA_964401565.1 uncultured Spongiibacteraceae bacterium | reverse complement strand
ATCCATGCACTGTTGTAACCGCCAACATCGCCCTTGTCCAAGTCACCCTCGGGCAACTTATCAATACCAGCCAACATATCGGCGGTCATGCCCTCGACCTGTCGGGCTTGCTCTTCGGTGATGGTAAGGCTGGGGAAAAGCGCCTGTCGTTCCAGCGCTGTCAGATACGCATGAGTCCACACACCTTGCAAATCAGGATCACCCCAGGGCATACGAGGCGCCGTATAATTTTCTGCCACGGCAGGCGCGGCCAACGCTAAAACAAATAGTAATTTGACAAAATACGTCACAATCGATGCCTCACTTATCCAGGGGAGTTTTACGAAGATGGCCGTACATCAACTCTTCTACATATTCCACGCAGTTGAACTGCTGAATACGGTCATCCACACCTACCCGCTTATATAGAGGCATGCTGATTTTCCAAGGTTTGGTATACACCTTCTCGTCGTCCAGAGTCGCCTCATACTGAATGGTATGGTCACTGGTGCGCGTGAAACGCTCAGTCACTTTCAAAACGTCACTGTGAAAGTTGCCGGCACGGTCCAACCAGGTTTGATCGTTATAACCTGAACTCTTGATCACCAATGTGTCACCGTCCCAAGATGCCCAAGACAACCCCATCCATGAATCGATAGGCGCAGGACCAGGGTCGGTAAGATAGATATTTCTGACCGCATTGGCATACTGATACGAGAAGAATAATGCGTCGTCGTTATGGAAAATCTGGAAAGGGTGCGGCATATAGGTCGCACGGGGAATGCCCGGTAGATAGCACTTAATTTCGGGGTCGGACGTCAACCAGTTTTTACGATTTTTGTCTCGCTGCATTAACGCTTCCGGTGTATAGGGAATCTTGCCGCCCTCAACCACGCCCAGCCCTGCCGGCACCGCACCTACCGCACCCAAAGCCACCACTTCTTTAGCGGGTACCGGCACAACGGGCCCCTCGCGCAGCGCCATAGCCGCCTGTCCGCCATGGGGCTCAATGTTGTAGTTGGCGCTGTTAAGTACTTGCCAGACACCATTGAAATCGGGTTTGCCACTGGCGAGCCGTGGCGGTTCGTAGTCTCCTGCCGCAACCGCGCCGAAGCTAGCTAAACACCCTGCAATCAGTAAAGCTACCGCTTTCATGCCACGCCGTAAGACTCGTTTTTCGTCCATAATATTTTCACTATATAGTGTTGTGCAGAGTGGCTATTACATTGTTTCGAGAGGACATGAATGAAACCGCATAGCACCGACAATGTCAATTGGAAGACTCCTTAGTTAATCTAGTAGTAATCTTCGGCGAATGATTCTGCCAAACTCAAAAAGCATCTCTTCGACCTATTAGATGACTTACACCACCGTAACAAGTTGATCGTTATGGCCGACTACACCCACTGCAAACCCACGCCGGTAGTCATGCGTATCAGCGGGGTCTACCAGGGCGGTTTTTAGCTTTCTCAGGGTGCTTTTGAGTTGCCGGTATTGAATGCTTATCTTCAACTTCATGGCTTGGGAAACTGCAGACTATGCGAGACCCTGAAAACCCATCCGGAGGCGAGTGTATGACCAGGCGTATGAACAGCGTTCACTGTCAGACTGCCAATTTGATAAATGTCACCATCACTGAACAATCGATCAAACGGGGAACCGTACGTTTGAATTCAGAGGCCGCATCACTAGCCGGCATCAGTGTTCGGTCACTGTACAGGAAGCTACAAGAAATATAAGTATCCGGAATGTCTATTCAAACCACCCGCCATGAACGCACAATAACTGTGCGAAACGGAACCCTGCTGCTATTTATCCGATAACGTCCGCTTTAGCTCATCTTTATTAATTCGACTTTTATCACTTTGGATCAATGGCAGTGACTTTCTGTAAATAATTTTGCTGGGAATCATATAGGACGCCAAGTGCTTTTTCAGTTCAAAAACAATTTCTTTTTCAGAAACCTGTCCTGGTGCCGAGTAAACCATCACTATTTCTTGCTCGATAAGCTCGTTCTCTATACCGAAGACAGCGCATTGATCTATTTGCGGAATATTTATAGCCACTACTGACTCAACTTCGTAAGGAGACACCCTAAAACCTCGAGTCTTAATCATGTCATCTTGTCTTGAAACAAAATACAAATAACCCTCTTCATCCTTATAAACGTAGTCGCCGGTTGCAACAACTACTTCGTCAGTTAGCTGCCCTTCCAGGTCGATCACATCTTTCAGAATTTGGACGGACTTGAATCGCTCTGCATTTTGTTCAGGAGCATTCCAAAAACCCCGATAGATATAGCCTCCTCTGTGGATCAACTCACCCACTTCACGAACAGAACATTCCTTGCCATCATCATTAATCACATAGAGTTCGACATCAGGAATTGGCTTGCCAATGGAATCTGGCCTGATTTCCACCTGCGAAGGATCGAGGTAGGTAGATCGAAACGCCTCAGTAAGTCCATGCATCGAATAAAAATTAGCGTTTTGAAATGTGCTTTTGCAATCACTGATCATTTTTTCAGTGACATTACCACCCGACGAAGTGATTGTTTTTACACTACTAAAAAGCTCTGCACTGGGAATTCTACGCACATCATCATCAAACATCTGCGATATATTGACCGGCATCAACGGCAAGACGGTCACTTTGTCGTTGATAAGATGATTAAAGAAATCTTCCGGGAGAATAAATCGGTGTAACGCCAAGCTCGCTTTATTGTACAGCGTGCAAAATAGTTGATTTAATCCGTAATCAAGATTGAAAAGCAGCAAACCAGAAATAATGTCATTTTCTTCCAGTTTCAAATACTGAGAGACAACACGAGCAGAATCAATCAGATTCCGGTGCGATATCACAATACCTTTAGGGGTGCCTGACAGCCCAAAGGAATAGGTAATGACAGCATTATTATGGCCATTAATATAGCACAAATAGGGA
>CAYNZI010000473.1:1323-2927 GCA_964401565.1 uncultured Spongiibacteraceae bacterium | reverse complement strand
CCTTAATACACACAATAACACCTATTGGTCGGGTACTACGTACGCGCCCAATCCTGTTCGCGCTTGGACATTCGCTACATCTTCTGGCTTCCAGGGAACAGGATTTAAGACCCCGGCCACTCCCACCATTCGTGTCTGGCCAGTGTTTAGTCAAGGAGCTGTCATTCCACCCACTACAACTACACCTCACCGAGTACCAACTTTGGCGCTATGGAGTTTAGGCATTATGAGTTTGTTATTGGTCTTTGTGGCGCGACGTAGGCTCGGCGTGATGCCGCCGACAAGTTAAATCTCCAAAATTGATAGAATCGGCGGATGAGTACATACAAGGGCATCGCCAAGTTAACTGGCGAAAACTGATAAGCTTGACCCATGAATACTTACAAGCGCCACCGGTTCCCTCCCGACATAATTTCCTACGCCGTCTGGCTCTACTACCGATTCAACCTCAGCCACCGAGATATTGAAGATCTGCTCTCCCAGCGTGGCATCACTGTCAGCCGCGAAGCGATCCGCCTATGGTGCATCAAGTTCGGAGCCATTTATACTCGCCGATTGAAAAGAAAGCACCGAGGCTATGGCGACACCTTCTACATTGATGAGGTGTTCATAAAGATAAATGGCAGGCAACATTACCTGTGGCGGGCTGTAGACCAGGATGGGGAAGTGGTCGACGTGTTCCTGCAAGCCAAGCGGGATGGCGCCAGCGCTAAGCGATTTTTCAAGCGTCTACTGCGGAGCCATGGCGGCGAACCCAGGAAGATCGTAACCGATAAGTTGCGCAGCTATGGAGTGGCACATCGTGAGCTGATTCCTGAAACGATCCACAGTACTCAACAGTACGAAAATAATCGAGCAGAGCAATCCCACGAGGCGACCAGAGTGCGAGAGCGAGGGATGCGGAAGTTTAAGTCCGTGAGGCAGGCTCAGCGGTTCCTAGGTGCTCATGCTGCAGTTAGTAATTTGTTCAATCTGGGTAGGCACAAAATACGTGCCCAGCATTATCGCGATCTCAGGGTGAGTGCGTTCGCAGAATGGAGTAAGGCGGTTGCTTGAGACCAGGGGCTAGGTTTCTCTGATCTCAGAAACTTAACTTGTCGATACCGCCTACAGCGATTGGAGGCCCCAGCCACTGCGTGACTAGTTTGTTAGAAACTACTGCTTCTCCCACAAAATACTGCCAGAGCCGTCCGTCGGGTTATTCGACTGCATAATATATCTTCCATTGCCTTTTGGGATGAATGTTATTTCCACATCTGCGGTTGAGTCACTGGACAAAATCATTACGAAATTGTCTCCTTGTTTTTCTCTTAGAGAAATATCGGCCCTTAACTCTCGACTACCAGAGATATGAATGTATTGGTTCTTAGTAATGGTTCTTTTTAGTTTTGGCAAATACTTTTCTCTCATATAGGCGGAATCTATTTCGGCCATATTTTGCTTCAAAAGGACTATAGTCTTTTCAATATCTGGCATCCAAATACCTTGAATTTCTTGGGGTACCTCTGCATATACCCACCCTGGAAATAAAATCAAAAATAGGGTTACAAATAGTTTCATCAGTTTGCCTCGTGCAACATGGGATGTAATACCAGCAAGGTCAC
>CAYNZI010000473.1:0-1313 GCA_964401565.1 uncultured Spongiibacteraceae bacterium | reverse complement strand
TTGCCAGATGAGTTTAGCGTTTTTTGGGGCTTAATAGAACCTCGCCTCACCTCATTTACGTTGCGCTCAGTCCTGATAACGAGATACCATTGGCTGCATGATAACCACTGCAAACACACTGAGAATTGCTACTATCACTGTACTAAAAACTCAGCTATGAAGGCATACTTACCATTGGGCTCTCTCATTCAATTCCGTCAAGAGTTAGTTAATTTTGTGAAGTTCTCAATGGTCTGCAATGGAAAAATGGGGGATATTATTATTCAGCGAGATGGCCTGATTTGAGGTTTTCAGCCGTCGACAACTTTCTATCCAGTGGGCATCATTTTTCAGAAAATGAAAATCTGGAAAAATTCCGTTTTTCTTTGCTCAATATAATTTTGGCATTAGCGTCATTTTTCACCGGTCTTAGTTATCTTTTTTCGGTCTCCAACTTTACGGGGTTTTATCCACCATTCGAAAAATTACTACTTTTTTCCTCGGTGTCATTCGCTTTATCTCTTTATCCATTACGCGTAAATAAGCTTGCCTATTTGCGCACCGCCAACATCACCCTAATTATTTCTCTCATTCTTTTTTATTCCGCTCTAGTTATCACTCTTAATAGAGACGAGTTTCGGTTGATATGGTTCTTCGTTGTGGTGTTTGCTAGCTTTATACTCATGGGTAAACGATATGGCATTGCCCTAACAGTTTTTGTGCTTATTAGCATAGGGCTAATAAGCCAATTTCATGATCTTGGATTTTCAAGATCCGCGCAGGTTACATTTGTGATTTCATTTATTGTTTTCGTCGCGTTTGCCTACAATTTTCTGGATAAGATAGAAAACGATGCAGCAGAGTTTCGGCGGTTAAATTTGAAGCTGGCAGGTAGAGTTGACAAAGAGGTTAATCGGCGAGAGCAACAAGAGAAAATGCTGTTACAACAATACCGAATGGCTAGTATGGGTAGCATGTTAGATGCGATAGCTCATCAATGGCGACAGCCGCTGATGAATATTAATGCGATACTTATGAATATGGACAATTCTCTAAGCTCTAAGAGCCTTAACCCCACCTATTTAAGTAGTAAAATTGATGAGGTCGCACTGCTGACCCTGCATATGTCGCAGACTGTAGAGGATTTCAGAGGTTTGCTCAAAGTAGAGACATTGCAAACACTTGTTAGGATCGAGAGTGCCGTTGATGAGGTTTTATTGTTGATGAAAAGCAGCTTGAATGATATTTCTGTTGACTGCCTTGTTAGAAATGGTAGTGATGTTACTGGGCATAAAAGTGAATTGATGCAGGTTATTATTATCCTGTTGAGTAAC
>CAYNZI010000472.1:0-2927 GCA_964401565.1 uncultured Spongiibacteraceae bacterium | reverse complement strand
AAAATATACCCAGCGCAAGAATCATAACTAAACCGGCAATACAGGTAATGAGTAGCGGTTCTATGTAACTGGCTAGATTTTTTAGATCATAATCCACTTCTTGCTCATAAAACCCTGCCACCTCATCAAGCATTTCATCAACTCGTCCGGTCTCTTCACCAACCTGCATCATCTGTAAAACCAGCGGCGTAAACATTTTACTTTGAATAGCACTGCGAAGCAGGCTTTCACCTCGTTGAATACTACTCCTCATATTTCCGATGTTTTTCCCAACATAACTATTGCCTACCGAATGGGAAGACAGTTCCAGCGCCTGGATCAATGGGACGCCAGACTTAAGCATCATGGAGAAACTTCGGCTAAATCGCGACAAGGTTGATCGCTCCAAGATCGATCCAATCAATGGGATTTTCAATTTCGCCCGATCCCATCGCAACATGCCCTCCTCTGTGTTCACGTAATAGCGGATACCGAAGATAACAGCCGCTACGACAGCAAAAATAAGAAACCAATGGTCAACAAAAAAATTGGACGTGCCGATAAGCACCTTTGTTGGCCAAGGTAAATCTGCACCAAACTTCGAAAATAGATCGGCAAAAACAGGAATGACGAAAATATTAAGCACGACGATAGCGATGCTAATCGCGACTAGCACAAACATGGGGTACCGTGTCGCGGTGGATATCCTCCTGCGGGTATCTTTCTCCAATTCCAGATAGGTAAATAATTGGTGAAATGCTATTTCCAATCGGCCAGAGTTCTCGCCAACATTAACAATATTGATAAACATCGAGTCGAACACATCTTTGTGCCTGGCTAACGACGTGGACAAATTGACACCAGAACTCAAATTGGACTCAACGTCTAGTAATATGTTGCGAAAACGTTCGTTGTTAACCGACTCTGCAAGACCTCTAATGGCTCTGTTCAGAACAACTCCGGCCTTGATCAAACTATACATCTGGCGAGAAAACATAGTTAGCTCATCGAGAGAGATCTTTTTCTGAAACAATTCGGGAAATTCAAACGAAAGTGACTCGACGACTTCATTAATAGATATAGGTGTGATGCCGCGCTCCATGAGCTGGCCCGCAACACCGTCTGCAGATTTCGCGTCAACCGTACTGGACACCAAACCGCCTTTCTCGTCTCTTCCACTATAGCTATACTTGGCCATGACTTACACTTCCTCCAAGACAGATAGACTATCCAACGGTTCTTCTGCCAACTGTTCTGTAATTCTAAAAACCTCGTCTATGGTAGTGATGCCCTCACTGGCAAAATCCAATGCACATTCACTCAATGTACGAAAGCCCTTCTGCGCTCTGGCTGCTCGTCCGAATGCAAGCGGATCGGTCATACGTAAAGCATCCGCCAGTGACGAGTCAATCTCCAAGTATTCAAACACGCCTATGCGGCCCCGATAACCGGTACCATTACAATGGGAACACCCTTCACCGTGAAACAACTGTATGGTTTCAAAGTTGAAGCTCTTATTAATGGAACGCAACCAAATGCTCTCTTGTTGATTCGGCTCGTGAGCCACTTTGCAATTCGCACAGATACGTCGCACCAATCGCTGTGCAATAACCGCACGCAATGAATTGGCAACCAGATAACCTTCAAGCCCAACATCAATCAGCCGCATAGCGCTAGTGATCGCATCATTGGTGTGTAATGTAGAAAGCACTAGATGACCGGTCAATGAAGCCCGAACTGCAATTTCTGCGGTTTCCTGATCCCTGATTTCTCCGACTAACAAAATGTCCGGATCTTGCCGCAACGCCGAACGTAGTACTGAACCAAAATCAAAGCCGATGCTTTCCTTAACCTGAACTTGGGTTACTCGAGGCAAGGTATATTCTATTGGATCCTCTACCGTAATAATCTTCTTTTCTGGAGAGTTAAGCTCCTGTAACGCGCCATACAATGTTGTCGTTTTTCCGCTACCCGTAGGTCCGGTAACCAAAACAAGTCCGTGTGGGCGTTGAATTTGGCGACGAAATCTATCTAGGATAGCTTGCGGCATACCAACTCCCGAGAGCTCTGCCTTACCGCCACTCTGATCCAGCAATCTCATCACCACTGACTCACCATATTGCGCAGGCAGAGTAGAGATTCGAACATCAATTGGACGATTTTTTATCGAAATACGAAATCGTCCATCTTGGGGCAGACGTTTTTCTGAAATATTGAGACCCGACATCAGCTTTAGCTTTAGCACCACTGCTGACGCAATTTTCTTCTCGTTCATAACTTGTTCTTGCAGAACACCATCAACACGCTGTCGGATTCGAAGTACTTTCTCGTCGGGTTCAATATGAATATCCGACGCCATCACCTGCACGGCATCTTCGAAAATGGACTGTAATAATTTAACAACAGGAGCATCTTCGGCATCGGTAACTTCGAGAAACTCCATATCACTGGATTGATCCCCTAACTCAACACTGAGCTCTTCCGCGAGTGACGCTATCTCGCTGGTTCGACGGTAAATTAAGTCCAGCGCATCGAGTAAATCAGACTCTCTCACTACCGCTAATGACAAAGGATGATGCAGTATTCTCGACAACTCATCAAAGCCATATATATCGGTTGGGTCTGCCATACCAACAAGCAAGGTTCCGTCATTCTCGGAAAGAACCAGTGCGCGAAAACGGCGAGCGTATGCTTCTGACAATAGCTGAGCCACTTGCGCATCAAAATCGTAATTGCGCAGGTGTATAAAGGGAACATCCAATTGCTGAGACAACAATGCTAGCATCTGGTCTTCTTCGACCAAACCCAAATCAATCAATGCACGCCCAAGCTTCTTACCGCTAGCCTTCTGTGAAGCTAACGCCTCGCCCAACTGCTCATCTGTAATCAGTTGATTTTGAACCAACAGATCGCCCAAGCGTATTTTTTTCCGCTCTGCCTTAATCACT
>CAYNZI010000471.1:0-2943 GCA_964401565.1 uncultured Spongiibacteraceae bacterium | reverse complement strand
TTACTGGTGATATGGATACTAATGGACTGGCCGCTGGGTCCAGGCGCCGCCATTTTTCTTACTGTAAAATAACCACGCTATTGATCAGCCATTACTTCAGCGGTCATTTGCGTGATGCCGACATGACGTACATTGGTACCTTTGACTAAATAGATCACCTGTTCTGCAATATTTCGGGCGTGATCGCCCACTCGCTCCAGCGAACGTAATGCCCATAAGACATTTAACATTTGACCAATTGACCGAGGGTCTTCCATCATATAGGTAATCAAACTGCGTACGGCCGATCCATACTCCTCATCAACCAGCTTGTCTTCCTTTGCAACAGCAAGTGCCATATCAACATCCAGCCTGGCGAAGGCGTCCAAAGCATCCCGCACCATATAACCCACATGGTTGCCTATATGCCTGATCTCTTTGTAGCCTCTGGGAGACTCCCCAGACTCAGCTAATTGAATCGCCTGCAACGCTATTTTCCCAGCCTCATCACCAATTCTTTCGAGGTCGATAACTGATTTACTAATCGTAATAACTAATCTCAAATCGCTGGCTGCAGGTTGGCGTCGTGCAAGAATTCTCATACATTCTTCATCAATAGCCACTTCCATATCATTGATATCACTGTCATCAATTCTTACTTTTTCAGCCTTGTCACTATCGGCATCAACTAATGAACTAATTGCTTTTCTTACCTGCTGCTCAACCAGCCCTCCCATTTCCAACAAATGGGTTTTTACATCATCCAACTCCGCATTAAATTGCTGTGAAATGTGATGGCTATGTACGTCTTTATCAATCATGTCCAGATCCTTATGTTAATTATCCGTATCGGCCAGTAATGTAATCTTCTGTCTGTTTTTTAAGGGGGTTAGTAAACAGTTTGTCGGTATTATCAAACTCAATTAACTTCCCCATGTATAGAAATGCGGTGTAATCAGATACGCGTGCTGCCTGTTGCATATTGTGCGTAACAATCACAATCGTATACTTTGATTTCAATTCGTAAATGAGCTCTTCAATTTTCAACGTCGAAATAGGATCCAGCGCCGACGCGGGCTCATCCAATAATAAAACTTCTGGCTCTATAGCAATCGTGCGTGCGATGACCAAGCGCTGCTGCTGGCCGCCCGACAAACCCAACGCGCTGTCATGTAATCGGTCTTTGACCTCGTCCCAGAGCGCGGCTTGCCGTAAGGACTTTTCCACAGCCTCATCCAAAACACGCTTTTTATTAACACCTTGAATTCGCAAGCCATAAGCTACGTTTTCGTAAATTGTTTTTGGGAATGGATTCGGCTTTTGGAATACCATGCCTATACGACGTCGCAAGGAAGCTGCATCAACACCCCTCTGGTAGATATTTTCATCATCAAGAAAAATGCCACCCTCAATTTGGCATCCATCGACCAGGTCATTCATCCGATTAAAGCAACGCAACAATGTTGATTTTCCGCAGCCACTAGGCCCAATAAATGCGGTAACTCGCTGTTTTGGAATCTCAAGAGAAACATCATACAGCGCTTGCTTTCTCCCTTCATAATACAAATTGAGGTTACGCACAGACAAACTAATGTCTTCCTTACCAATATCCAGGCTTTGTTGACTACGCCCCATACTGTTTATATCAATGGCATGAGTTTTCACAGATTACACTCTCAATTTCATAAGGTAAAAATTACATATCCAGCGCTTTGTATTTTTCGCGCAAACGGTTGCGCAAAGCGACAGCACTAAAATTCAATAAGGCGATAATGACAACCAATAACAATGCGGTCGCATAAACTAACGGCCGGGCCGCCTCTACATTAGGACTTTGAAAACCCACATCATAGATGTGAAATCCCAAGTGCATAAATTTCTGGTCCAGATGTAAATAGGGATAATTACCATTTACCGGAAGCGACGGCGCCAATTTTACCACGCCCACCAACATAAGCGGCGCAACCTCCCCTGCCGCTCGGGCTACGGCCAGTATCAATCCGGTCATCATTGCCGGACTCGCCATAGGAATAACAACTCGCCACAAGGTTTCAGCCTTGGTCGCTCCAAGGGCGAGACTGGCCTCACGCAGGGCTTTGGGGATTCGGGATAAGCCCTCCTCCGTAGCGACAATAACAACCGGCAAGGTTAATAATGCCAGCGTTAGAGAAGCCCACAAAAGCCCCGGGGTACCAAAGGTAGGTGCAGGCAATGCCTCGCTAAATAGAACTTGATCGATTTCTGATCCCAGAAAGTAGATAAAGAAACCAAGGCCAAATACACCGTAAACAATAGAGGGAACTCCCGCTAGATTATTCACAGCAATTCGCACAATTCTTGTCATCAGCCCCTGTTTAGCATATTCACGCAAATACACAGCCGCCACAACACCAAATGGCGTAACCATTAGCGACATCAACATAACCATCATAACGGTGCCGAATATAGCGGGAAATATCCCTCCTTCGGTATTGGCTTCCCGGGGTTCATCACTTAAGAACTCCCAGAACTTTTTCATATACAAAAACGTTTTTTCCATCAGTCCCATCGCGTTAGCTTGATAAGCCTGAACCACGCTAGCAAACTGAATGTCTACTGAGGTACCATCCATCGTAATGGCAGTAAAACTATCCCGATTGATTTGCTCATAAAGTTCTGTCAGGTTTTTTTGCAGAACCACGTAAGCTTGTTGGTACTGAACCCGCTCACTCTCGATGTCCAATATTTTCGCAGCTCGTGCCGCTGCCGAAACACCACTGTCCAGTGCCAAACTCCGCTCCGATAATCTAAGTCGTTCCAATTGATAATTAATCGAGCCAATATCACCTTTCTCAATACCTTCAATCTGGGAGTGAAACATGGATACGCGTTCTATACGTTGCTGGAAGTCCCCCCAGAGATCTGACGACGACATCACCTCATCGTTTTGCTTAATGATTTTTAGGTAACCGTAAAAATTGCCCC
>CAYNZI010000470.1:0-2952 GCA_964401565.1 uncultured Spongiibacteraceae bacterium | reverse complement strand
ATTGCAACTTATCTTCCGCACGCTTCAACTCGGCTAATAAAACAGTATTCTGACCGTCTGTCACTTCAACCCAGCAATCGCCACTAAAACGAAAACGTAAAGACCCCTCCTTGCCGCCATCTCCGTTATCACTATCACCCAGTAACACCTCCACCGACGACAACCCGACAACCGCTGCCTGCGTGCTATCAGACCCGTCTTTCGATGATGCCATATTGCCGACAGTAAATTCTTCACTGCTTCGTCTGCCGGCAGTCGCCACTGCATTTTCGCCACGACCATCGACAATGATTTCCGACACCCCTACTACTTCCGCTCTATCGTCGGAATACTCAGACCCATAGAACCAGAGGGCGACGATAACAACCAGTGACGCCGCGAGACACCAATATTGAATACTCCATCCTTTATTCGGCCGTTGAATTTGCGCCGTACTCGCTGTAACCGGATAGTCTTTCTCCGGACGCTCTGGGCGAATGCCAATATACCCGTCAATCAGCAGTTTTGCGTCCATGTCTAATAAGGCCGCATAGGATTTCAGATATCCGCGGCAAAAAATATCGCCGCTTAATGTCAGATAATCATCCGCTTCCAATGCCTCGACTTGATAGGGCAGCAGATGCAATTTTTCAGCGATTTGGCGAACTGACAACGCCGCTTTTTCACGCTCTACTCGCAAACGTTGTCCGGGAGTTTTTGTTACTTCTTCATTCATTGATCAAGCCACCCAGCCATTCCATGTTATTCATACGCTCTACTTACGATTCTCATAGGCATCTCTATACAACAGATATTCTTTGGAGGTGGGATACAGGTTTTTCAGCGCCAGCGAAAAACTTGATAGTGAATCCCTGTTGTCAAATTCATCCGCAAGACGAATTCCCAGCCACAGTGCTGCCGCTGGCTGTTGTTTTACCTCGTTTCTGTACGAGTTGTAATACTGCTGCGACTTGGGGTAATCTCCCATCTGAAAATACACTTCAGCCAGCTGGTATCGAAGGCCTACATCACGCTTATCCATCAAGAAAGCCCGATGAAAAGCGTCTTCTGCTTTGGTGAGGTTTTCCAGCTGTATGTACGACCGCCCCAAATTGACATAAGCCGCAGGACGTCTTTCATAAAGGGTATCTGCTACCACGAGCTCTAGCTGCTTGATCGCCGCTGGATACCGCTGATCGCTGTACAGATAGGCAGCGTAGTTATTCCTGGCTCTCGATGATGCGGGATCCAGCTTAATCGCTTTTTGATAATATTCTTCTGCGCGATCCCCTTCGCCGGTATTTTGAAAAACCAGCGCCATCGTTTCAAAAATTTCAGCGGAGGAATCGTCAATTTCCAGCGCTGTTTTTAAATGTCGCTTAGCCGCCGCCCAATTACCGCCACGGATATACGATAGGGCTAACTGTACCGAATACTCGACCGCTTTTTTATCGTCGGCTTTATCTCCAATACCACCGGTTTCAGTAGTAACACATGCTGTCACGGATAATAGCGACATCAAAAAAACTGACAGTACGCTACCTTTCAAAATCTTACCCTTTACCGTAGGGTTCATACTGCCTATCCTCAATGATTGTTTTAACGAACGGTGACTATCTGGGCTTCAGTATAGTTGGCCCTGTGCCGTTCGCTACGTTTCGTTCGGTCTGCCACCTGCCCAACTAATTGCCCGCAGGCTGCATTGATATCGTCACCCCGAGTATTCCGAACCGTTGTAACAATGCTGGAATCGCTCAGTATCTTCCAAAACCGGTCAATAGCTTTTTTGCTCGGCCGCTGGTAGTCGGACAATGAAAAAGGATTGAACGGGATCAAATTAATTTTGCAGGGAAAATCTTTAAGTAGTACAGCCAACTCTTTCGCGTGCTCAGACCCATCATTGACCCCTGCAATCAATGTATATTCAACAGTCGTAACCCGATGAGTGTCTGTTTGCTTTGCCCAATAGCGATCACATGCAGCCAGCAGTTCGGCAATGGGATATTTTTTATTGATAGGGACCAATTCACTGCGGAGTGCATCATTGGGAGCATGTAGAGAAATTGCCAGAGACACCTCACTCACATCGCCTAACTTATCGAGAGCAGGAACAACGCCGGAGGTGCTGAGCGTCACACGCCGTTTTGAAATACCGTAGCCAAAATCATCCATCATCAAACTCATGGCATCGACAACATTGTTAAAATTTAACAGTGGCTCGCCCATACCCATCATCACTACATTTGTGATAACGCGTTTATTGGTGGAGGGGAAGGCATCATAAGACCGGATCGCCAACCAGATCTGTCCGATTATTTCAGCGGCCGACAGGTCGCGCTGAAAACCCTGTTTTCCTGTCGAGCAAAAACTGCAATCCAGGCTACAACCCACTTGGGACGAGACGCATAAAGTGCCCCTTTCACCATCCGGAATTAGTACCGTTTCTACTAAACCGCCTCCCGCAATACGAACTGCCCACTTTCTAGTGCCATCGGCCGAGTCATCCTGAGAAACAATTTCTGGAGGACGAATTTCCGCACACTCGACCAACCGAGCTCGAAACGCCTTGCTAATGTTAGTCATGGCATCAAAATCATCAACACCTTGATGATGGATCCATTTTAACAGCTGCTGCGCCCGAAAAGGCTTTTCGCCAAGAGAGACACAAAAGGCCTCCATTTTTTCACGCGAAAGCCCCAACAGATTCGTTTTCTCTGTTGGGGCTTTCATCGGTATCGCACTTTCAGTGGTGTTCATCATTTGTTCCAGCTATTACCACTACATCTGACATCACAAAAAAACGGCCTGTGATATTGATGCATGACGCTGAAATAACTGCGAACAGCTATTTCAGCCATGGGTCATTATGCCCGGCCGCAAAGATCACATGCTGCAAAAAAGTAGGCAATTTCGCGTGCTGCTGACTCAGGCGCATCTGAGCCATGCACAGCATTTGCATCAATTGAGTCAGCA
>CAYNZI010000469.1:0-2953 GCA_964401565.1 uncultured Spongiibacteraceae bacterium | reverse complement strand
CATCATTACCTGGTCCACGGAGGTATCGTAAGACTGTTCAAGCCCCATGCGCATCATGCGCTTAGTTGTTTGGACGGCTAGCGGTGCATTGTCGGCGACTTCCTGGGCCCACTCCATGGCAACATCCATGAGTTGGTCGTCGGGAACAATCGTGTTGACCAGGCCCATTTCAAGGCTTTCTTGAGCATTTAAAACCCGTGCGCGAAAATACAACTCAGAGGCTTTAGCCCATCCAATTAGCCGAGGCAGCAGCCATGTACCACCACTTTCAGGAACCACATTCCGCTTTGCCGTTAAGGCGGCCATTTTCCCTGACTCACCTGAAATTCTCATGTCACATAAAAGCGCCACGTCCATACCGTAGCCTGCCGCCGCTCCGTTAAGTGCGCAAATTACCGGCGTGTCCATATTCCACATGACATTGATGGGTGCGTCGCGAAGGTCGAACAATTTTTTAGGTTTTTTGGTTTCTTTTTTATCGCTGCCGATGCCACCTTGTCCCACATCCACTAAATCTAGCCCAGAGCAAAAGCCTCTGCCTGACCCTGTCAATATGACACAGCGAGTATCCGGGTCTTTGTTGGCCTCAGTCATTTTCACTGATAACTCATTGAGAAGTATGTGACTGATGGCGTTGAGTCGGTCGGGGCGATTCAAGGTAATAATGGCAATATTGCCGCGTTGTTCGACCAGTAGTTCGTCGGTGCTGGAAGGTGTTATGGCCATGGTGAATTCCTGTTTTTCAATTGATCGTTCTATTGATTGTTTTATCGGGCGTACGGTTCGGCGTTGTATTCACGTGTTGTTGAGATGGTGATCAACTAGTTGCTCAACAATGCCTTCGATTTTTCGTTGGTGCAACCACTGATCCACATATTCCTTGAGGTGAATGTCAGGCTGAATCCAAAATCCTTTCTCGCTGGTTGACAGGGTTTCCCCTGGCATTGTTGCACAGAGAAGGTCAGATTGATTAGATTGCAGTATGACCTCAATAGCGTCAGTAATCATCACGTCGGCGCGGTTTTCGGCAATCTCTTTAAAGATAGCCTGGTTGTTGTTAAATACTCTCAGCGTTGCATGGCTGAGGTTTTTTTCCGCGAATTTAAAATTAGTGCCACCCGGATTAACGATGGCGCGTGTTGACGGTCGGTCTATTTTCTCCAATGAATCATATTTCGAACTGTCGGAGCAGCGGGATATCGGCGTCTTTCCTCCCCGATGATAGGCTTGTGAAAAAAAGCCAAGCTGTTGCCGCTTTAGATTGATCGACACACCGCTCATTGCGACATCGAACTTTTGGTTTTTGAAATCGGCGGAGAAGGAGGGCCAGGACGTGGGCACGAGCACCAATTCAACGTTGAGGGATTTCGCGAGATCTCTGGCCAGGTCAATATCAATGCCACTATAAAGGTGGGTGTTTTTGTCTAGCCATGAAAAAGGCGCATAGTCGCCGGTAGTACCTACACGAATTTCCCCGGCGGTTAAAATGGCGTCCAAACGATTGTGATGATTGTTGAGACGAATACTTTTCAGTGCAGACAAAAGCGTCAGCGCCGTCTGTTGGCTTAAATGATCCACCTCCACGTTGCGTAGGAAATGAGTTTCCAAAAGAGCGGGGTTGGTTCGTTGTAGATTGTCGTGCGACAGCTCAATCTGTCGCAATATTTGATCGCCCAATTGTATGAGCTGAGGTCTGATGGTGTTTACCAGATCGGGTCCTTGATCAGGGCCCGTTGAGCGATGCCATTGTTGAAACCAGCCGGTTTGAATTTCTTTTGCCGCTTCAATCTGCAGGGCAAAAAAATCCCGAGATGTGTTGTTGTCGAGATTAAATCGCGTTGCTCCTGCTGCTGATTTGTTGAGTACTTGGGCTTCGCGCGCTCGATCTTCGATGGTCAATTTTTTATGCCATTTATATCTGGCGACACCGTCCATGTAGGATAGACGCTGTTGAATGAGTTGGAATAAAGTGGTGACCGAAGGGTCTATTTCATGACTCAATACAGTGCTTGATTGCATCAGGCAAAGAATAATGAAAGGTAGTTGTAGTAGGCGTGATAGTTGGACCATAAAGCAGCAGTTTTTTAGTAGGGCAGGTTAACCCCGCATAATTGAAGGGCGAGTGACTACGCCGTTGTAGTGCCCCGCCCATGTTTGGGATGTGTCTAACCCGCGCGCAATTGTGCGATCATTTCCTTGCGTTGATCAATGTCAGAAACAAAATCAAATTCGGCTGAGGTTCTATCGACGATATCACCGTAGCGAGCGAGCATGGCGCTGACCAGTTTGTCGGGGGTGGCAACAATGCCGAATACGTCGAGCATGTCGTCGCTTATCAGTGTCGCCATATCATCCCAGCGGCCTTGTTTGGACAGTGTGTTCAATTCTAGTTGTAAATCACCCCAATTGTGCTGGTCTAACACACCTTTGTAGGCCGGTGTTGATCCATAGAAAGAAATTCTTTGACGCGCCAGCAATCGAGCAGCTTCAAGCTGTTCGTCCGTTTCTCCGGAAACAATAAAGGGCGTGTAAGAGACTTCAATGTCAGAACGGTTTCGGCCTGATTTTTCCAGACCCTTGGCGATAGCCGGCAGAGTGACATTGCGAATATAGCGCTCATTGCTGAATGGATGCACGATCATACCATCCGCCACTTCACCGCAAACCTGTGTCATTATCGGGCCAACGGCAGCAAGGTTTACCCGGGGCGCGCCATACTCGATATTCTCTGGTGTAAAGGCTGGTGTCATTAATGTGTGCTTATAATATTCGCCAACAAATTCCAGCGGCTTACCTTCATACCAGTTTGCCCAAATTGCTCGCATGGCCAGAATCAGCTCGCGCATTTGTGGTCCGGGTTTCCCCCAGGGCATTGAAAACCGTTTGGTGATATGTGGTTTTATTTGCGAACCAAGTCCCAGCGTAAAACGGCCTTTTGAATAGGCATTCAAAT
>CAYNZI010000468.1:0-2961 GCA_964401565.1 uncultured Spongiibacteraceae bacterium | reverse complement strand
GCTAAAGGTTTCCGATGCCTTGGGCTTGATATCGATGAATCCAAAGTCACCTCGATCAAAGCCGGAAAAAGCTACATCGATCACATTGGCTCCGATGGGTTGAAGGCCGGAGTGGATGCTGGGCTGATCGATGCCACAACCGACTTCGCCCGTATCCCTGAAGTAGATGCCGTGATTATGTGTGTGCCTACGCCGCTGAATGTGCACATGGAGCCGGACCTCAGTTATGTCACCGATACCATGGATGCCGTTGCTCCCTACCTACGGAAAGGGCAAGTGGTCTCGCTGGAATCCACCACCTACCCAGGCACCTCTGAAGAAGAACTCAAACCCCGCATCGAAGCCCAAGGGTTGACCGTGGGGGAGGATGTGTATCTGATCTATTCTCCCGAGCGTGAAGATCCAGGCAACCCTGAGTTTTCGAGCAAAAATATCCCGAAAGTCGTCGGCGGAACCACCCCTGCTTGTGCTGAAGTCGGCGTCGCGCTCTACGAAGCTGCTATTTCCTCAGTCGTCCCCGTGAGTTCCACTCAGGTGGCGGAAATGACGAAGTTGCTCGAAAACATCTACCGTGCTGTGAACATCGGACTCGTCAACGAACTGAAAATTGCAGCCGATAGCATGGGCATTGATATTTGGGAGGTCATCGATGCCGCTGCCACGAAACCATTTGGTTTCAAAGCGTTTTACCCTGGACCAGGGCTCGGCGGTCACTGTATCCCGATCGATCCGTTTTACCTCACCTGGAAAGCCCGTGAATTTGGCGTGCATACTCGGTTTATCGAGCTGGCGGGCGAGATTAATCGTGCGATGCCCAAGTATGTTGTGCAGCGCACCATGGAGGCTCTCAATGGTCGTAAAAAGGCGGTGAACGGCAGTAAGGTGCTTGTGCTGGGCCTCGCTTACAAGGCGGATGTCGATGACATGCGCGAGTCGCCCACGTTTGAACTCATGGACCTTTACAGTGCTCAAGGGGCAGAAGTGAATTATTACGATCCCCACCTTCCTGAGATCATGCCGACTCGGGAACATGCGAATTGGACTGGCAAAAAATCAGTTGCTTGGAGCGAGGAAATCATTTCAAAATATGATGTCGTGGTGATTTCAACCAACCACAAAGCGGTCAACCTTCAAGAGCTTGCTGATTGGTCAGATGTGATTGTGGATACGCGAAATGCAATGAAGGATATGAAGGGGATAGCTACTGTGGTTAAGGCTTAGCGCTAATGTGGAGTATGGTTTTGGAAGCTGCAGCTGCCTATCACGTGTCGTGCAGGCCTGTTAATCACTTCAATTCATACTCGCACCGCAGGTGCAACTTCAACTAAGCCCGCTGAAGGTGGGCGTTACCTATGCCAGAAGAAAAACCAAGACCCATGACGAATTCTGATGTCTCAGCCCTCAAAAAGAAGTCGGTGCGCGGTGGGATTGTGACGATGATCGCTCAGGCTGTAACGATTGCTGTGCAATTGATATCCACGGTCGTTTTGGCACGCCTACTTTCTCCGGAGGATTATGGTGTTATGGCTATGGTCATGGCTGTGACCGCTTTCGCAGGACTGTTTCGTGAAATGGGTCTGTCCACGGCAGCTATTCAAAAGAAAGACCTGACTCGGGGACAGCAGAGTAATTTGTTCTGGCTGAATGTGGCAATGGGGTGCGTTCTGACCTTGCTTGTGGCGCTCGGGTCTCCTTTGGTCGCTTGGTTTTATAAGAAACCAGAACTTGCTAGTGTAACCTTGGTTCTATCCTGTAATTTTTTGATTGGTAGTTTAGCTACTCAACACGGGGCCATGCTAGTGCGCAATATGCAGTTTGGTAGAAGATCTGTAGCGACGATCTCAGGATCTGTTGTTACTCTAGCTGTGGCTGTGGTTTTGGCGTTACAGGGTAGAGGTTACTGGGCATTGGTTTGGGGAATCTTAGCGGGTGGAACCATAACGACTATTCTCACTGTAGTTTTGGCACCGTTTCGACCGGGCCGACCATCTCGAGGTCAAGGTATTCGCGAGATGCTTGGCTTTGGTGCCAATGTGACCGCTTTTAATTTTGTGAATTATTTTCAGCGGAATTTGGATAATATTTTGATCGGTCGTTATTGTGGGGCTGAGTCATTGGGCTATTATAGCAGGGCTTATCAATTATTGATGTTTCCCATCGCTGCAATAAGGGGCCCTGTGACAGCTGTAGCCTTTCCTGCTATGAGTCGATTGCAAGACAACCCCTTGGAATATCGACAATATTACAAGGATCTTGTATTGTTACTGTCTTATATGACAATGCCGATTGTCGCATTTTTGTTTGTATGTTCAGAAGGTGTTATAGAATTATCATTGGGTAAACAGTGGCTTGATGTGGCTCCTATTTTTTCAGTGTTGGCGGTAACGGCTCTTATTCAAACGCCGTTTAGCTTAAGTGGGCTAGTTCAACTATCTTTGGGACGGTCGCAACGTTATTTTAGAATAGGATTGGCTTCTACTGTGCTGACTGCTATCGGTTTTTGCATTGGAGTAAGCTGGGGAGCTATAGGTGTGGCTTCAGCATATGCTATAACGACCTACCTTAGGTTAATTCCTATTCTTAAATGGGGTTTTAAAGATACTCCATTAAGGTTAAGTGATTTTTTTTACAGTATTAGTCGTCCGTTATTTGCTAGCTTGATTTCAGCTTTAATTCTATATATGTTAATGTGGAATGTTAATGCGTTATCGTTGGTAGCTGGTTTGACTTGGGGCGCGCTGTTTTTTTCTGCCTCATATATAATTTGTATAGCGCTCTCAAAAAAGGGACGATCTGACATGAGTTGGCTCTTTATGAATATTAAAATATTTATAAAGAAGAGAGGTGTATAGTAACTGAGTTTCCTGGTGTCTAACGTTCTGTGCAATTGATCGCAAATATTGGATTTTGTAGTATTATAAAGTAGGTAAACATGAAGCATATGAAGTCTGAAATACTAAA
>CAYNZI010000467.1:1088-2962 GCA_964401565.1 uncultured Spongiibacteraceae bacterium | reverse complement strand
CGGCGAGCACTGTTCGAATCCCAATTTTTCGAAGAAAAATGGTTGAGTTGCGCAGTCGCCGGAAAGACGGACAAGCGTGCGGTCGGCCACAGTATAGAGGGCGCTGCCAAACCGGGAACGAAGCGCCCCACTCAGCAGGCATAAACATCATTATCCGATAACAGGCGAATGTAGACTGCCAGATTCCTTCAAAGCTGCTTTTTAAGGTGCTGGCTTAAGTCTTGTCCGATACTATAAACGACTAGCTATTTCAGCTATGGCGCTATTCTCCCCAGAACTTCCACCACTTCTTGCGGGTTTCCCTCGACTTTTGTCCTTCTTCTGAGCCTTTGCCTAGCTCTTTCTGCATTTCCTTAGTCTTTTTATCACCTTCACCGCTATTCATATGCTCCTTCTGTTTTTCCTTTTTTTTCTTTAGTTCTTTCTCCTTTTCCCGCTCCTGCATCTGCTGCTTCTCCATCGCTGCTTTATGCACTTCTCTTTGCTCCACTGTCGGCTTTCCATCGCCAGCCCATGCCGGTTTTTCGGCAAACGCCGGAACGGTCATCAAACCAGTAACTAAAAGTACAACTGCTATCTTCTTCATTGTAAAACCCCTTCATAGTTAACTAACAGTCTCATTATTTCAGACATATTAAACACCCCATTTGACACAAGTCATCAAATATAGCGTCTCGACAACTTGTTCGCTCCATTCAATCAAAAAAGCTATCTTCTACGGCAATGGGTTTCCCGTGAGGCTGGGCGCGCGACGCATACGCCGAATATCAGGTCCCTTTAAATACCGGCGGTCTCCGCTCCACACGCGCGGTAAAACCTTCGGCAAAGTCATTTGATCCGAACAGTATCTGCAATGCCCGATTTTCTCGATCCAGTGCCTGGCTAACTGCGTCAATATGCGGTTCATTCACCAATTTTTTCATCTCTCGTATTGCCAGGCCTGCTCCTTGCGGCGGAATCAGTTCCAGCGCTTTTTTATGGGCATAAGCCATTAATTCTTCGTGGGGAAGAACCTTGTTGGCCAAATTCAAGCTCAGCGCTTTCTCTGCGCCAATTCTATCCGCAAAGAAAATAATCTCCTTCGCTTTTTGCAAGCCCACAAGCCCCGGTAACAGAAACGATGAAGCCAACTCTGCGGATATGCCAAGCTTCGCAAATGGTAACTGAATCCACGCGTGCTCCGACATATAAACTTGATCTGCACCAACGAGTGTCAGTGTAAATGCCCCTCCGATAGAAAGGCCATTGACGGCTGCAATAATAGGCTTATAGCATTGGAATATCTTCATCGTCGCGCGTTTTTGGGCTATATCCGACTGATCAATCTGCTGCATGATGTCATCAGAAACTCCCTGGTAGGCATCGGGACTAAAATAACCCCCACTGCTATACGCTTCTTTGGTCGGATCATCACTGTTGGGGTCTTTAGCACCAGTAAGAATCATCGCGTAAGCGGAATCATCCTTCTCAAAAATATCTAGTGCGTTAAAAATCTCATAAAAAGAATACAAACTCAGTGCATTCTTTCGCTCAGGCGTGTTGAACGTCAACGTAACGATTCCGTCATTATCTTTCGTATAACTTATATCTCTAAATTCGTCTGGCAACACTGTTAATGACTCCATCGTCAATTTCATAGAACACCATTAGATAAAAATTGCCTTTATAAATCAAGTCTGTAAGCCTCCATAGGTCATAGTAAACAACAGCCAAACTGCAACAGCTGAATCACTCTTCGTTCACGGGAATATCAACCATACAAGAAAAATAGGCTCACTATTAACCACAAAATTTGTACTACTAGTCATTGTTTCTTTAGCAATAAAAGACTTTCCAACATGGGGATTAACCCAGTATCATCCTTTGTTTCCTGT
>CAYNZI010000467.1:0-1078 GCA_964401565.1 uncultured Spongiibacteraceae bacterium | reverse complement strand
CAGCAACGTTCTAACGAGGTAATTTATTCGTGAATAAGTATCAGGGTTTCACACTGATCGAGCTAATTGTCGTTATTGTCCTTTTGGGTATACTTTCCGTAATTGCACTACCTCGGTTTATCAACCTTCAAGATGACGCTCGTACATCCGTTGTAGCCGGAACTGGAGCTGCTTTCAAGGCCGCCATATCACTCGCTCATATGAAGTGGTTAGCGGGCGGGCATGACGGTCCTGTTGATAATCTTGATCTCTATGGCTCCGGAACCAATTTAATGGATATGAATTCGGCGGGCTGGCCGGCACAAAGCTGGTTTCCTTTTGAAGCAAACCCTCAACTCAATAACACCGCTGATTGTATCTCCGTTTGGGGCGCCGCCTTAGACTCCAATTCTCAAACAGCGGCTACTAATACCACTGAAGACTTTCAGGTTACTTATAGCGCAAACACCTGTACTTATACATTTGTCGAAGAGCCTGGCTTATCTATTTTTTATAATTCAACGAATGGCGAAGTCACTATTGACACCACACTTTAAATCGGCAAAAAACCGATGCACTGAATATCTATCAACGTTGCGTTAATACGTGGTTTAATCGGATCACACACTATTTACAATCGTCGCCGATTTAGTCCTTTTACCAACATTCAATGGGGAATTTCAAATGCAGATCTTTAATCGTCTTCAACACTCAGCAGTAACAGTAATGCTACTACTGACGGCGGTTTTCAGTGCCCATGGCCGAGCCGATATACTCAATGAAGTCGAACACGGCTATGCCGACAACGACGGCGTCAAAATCCATTACGCCACCGTTGGCGAAGGCCCTTTAGTGATCATGGTTCACGGATTTCCCGACTTCTGGTATAGCTGGCGTCATCAAATGGAGGGTTTGAAAAACGATTTCAAAGTAGTGGCTATTGACCAGCGAGGTTACAACTTGAGTGGACAGCCAACAGGGGAAGAAAATTATAATATGCGTTTTCTGGTTTCCGATATAGCGTCGGTAATCCATCATCTTGGCCGGGAGAAAGCAACGATTGTCGGTCATGACTGGGGCGGTGTCGTATCCTGGCAAT
>CAYNZI010000466.1:0-2966 GCA_964401565.1 uncultured Spongiibacteraceae bacterium | reverse complement strand
GAGCATACAAGCTCTATGATTCTTTCGGGCTTTTCTTGCAGGTGAACCCTGGCGGATCGAAATTGTGGCGGCAAAAGTATACGTTTTTCGGTAAAGAGAAACCCTGCCAAGCGGTTCTGCGATGGTTGAAGTTCTGGGCGATATGCTGAATGTCGATATGGCACAAAGCTGGTCATCAGATCAGACGTTCTTTGATCTAATGCGTGATAAACCTGCGATCAATGCGATGCTGAAACAAGTGGCTGGCAAGGTTACAGCGGATGCGCATATATCCTCTACCGCCAAGGTGCAAAAGAAGATCATTCAGGATTGCCTGAACGGCACCCGCAAAGGGAAAAAGCAAGATTGGCAACCGAACTATATGGCGTTCCCAATGGCGGGCTACACCAAGCGCGGTGGCATTGAGGCGATGACGGCCTGGAATGCGGTGAAGAAGAATTACGGCTAGAATAACAACAACAAACCCCATCCGGTGCAGGTCATCGGGTGGGGTTGTTTGGTAAAAACACTCCCAAGAAATTTGCGCCCAATGGCAATGCCATCGGGCGGCGTGATTGCATTTTGGATGCAATCACTAAATGAAAAAACTAGGTTTTACTTTTACAGCCCCTTTATTTTGAATTGCTCAGCCAATCCTCGCGCCCATGTCGGATGCGGATAATAGAAACCCCACCACCCTCAATCTGATAAATAACCACATGTGCTTTGAAGGGATGAACCCGCACGGCAGGCGACAATTCAGCGCGTTCACGCGCCATTTTGGGGTTTGCTGAAATCATCTCGAACAAATCGAAAAGCGCATTGTGATAGAACTGCGCTTGTCTTTCGCCGAATAGATCAATGCCTCTTTCCGCAATCGAAATGAGGTCTTCTTCTGCCTTTTTGGTAAGTTGGTAACTCATTACGCTCAGTTTTTCGTGGGATTAACGCGTTTGCGCGCCGCATCGAATATTTCGTCTTTCGAGCGGGTGCTGATACCACTTGCCAGCCCTTCATCGACCAGCTTTTGCATTGCTACGATTTTATCGGTACGCTCCTGATCACGGCGAATAAGGTCGCGCACATAATCACTGGCGTTGCTGTAACGCCCGGTTTGGCTTTGCGCTTCAACCCAGATTTTCATGCCGTCCGGCAGGGATACATTCATTGTTGCCATATTATAATCCTCCAGCCTTAAGTATGGCATATATTGGCAATGTTTGTCAAAAGGCGAAAATTTGCACTCTCACGCTACCTTTCCGTCAAAGCGCTTTATTGAACGTGTTAACGTCCATCTTGAGCGCAGAGGATTGCCCATTTGATCAATCTCTTTTGCGCCGTGTTCCCCTTACGATCTTAGCTATCGAAGAACCTGAAAACTCGCTTTCGCCATTTTTTCTATCACGCATAATGCAACTTGCTGGCGAGATAGGAGATATGCCAACCGCCCAAGTAATGCTCGCCAGCCATAGTGCAAGTATACTATCGAGGGTCGCTCCGGAAAGCATTCGGTATTTCCGTCAAGATCGAAAAACAACCACGTCAAGCGTTAGGGAACTTACACTACCAGATAGCGCCAGTGAGGAAGGTGCTTACGTTCGTTTGGCGGTACGCGCGTACCCAGAGCTTTATTTTGCACGCTTCGTTGTACTGGCAGAGGGTGTCTCGGAACAATTGGTGTTGCCGCGTCTTGCTGAGGCCCAACAGATCGCGCTCGATCAATCGTTTGTGCCTATTGTTCCACTGGGTGGACGGTATGTTTCCCACTTTTGGCGTTTATTAACGGATTTAGAAATTCCTTATGCGACCCTCCTTGATCTTGATCTGGGACGGCAACATGGTGGGGCAAATGCACTTAGAACAATAGCTGCCGCGCTAAATGAAATTGGTGAACCAATGGACACGACAATGGCGGCTGATCTTCTTGGCACAATTGATGTCGGCGACCTTCCAAGTATTACAGACGAAGAATTCTCCCTTATTGAACCGAAGGATGGTGATGATGTTTTACGTGGTGATGCGTGGATTGAAGCATTGCGGGAAAAAAATGTCTTCTTTTCATTCCCAATTGACCTCGATTTTTCTATGGAAATGGCCTTTGAGGATGCATACCGAGTTAAAAATCCGGGTGGGAATGGGCCATCAACAGCGGACGATCAAATCGTCAAGCGCAAAAAACGTGTTTTAAAGAAAAATGGCAATCCCGACCTGTATCCAGAAGTCTATGGGTTAGATTTTGTCTGGTATTCATATTTATTTATGCAGAAAAGCAAACCTGACACCCACTTATCTGTAATATCACGGATCGATACAGAAGTTCTTGACGCGGATTGCCCAGAAGAGTTGGACGCGCTTTTTAAATTGATCGCTAACCACCTCGACGACAATAGCTAATGGTGTTTGTCCTTCCAGAAGACTGGCTTCCAAAGGGTGTGGCATCGCTTGAAGCTGGTTCAAATTGTTGGCTATGCGCGATTGTCCCAACAGCCCCAGGATTTGCGCGATGGCCTGCTTGTCCACCACCGAGGCAGAGGAGCGAAGTTCGCGTCGTGGCAAATCCAACCCCAGAGCCTTGGCCCGAATATAAGTGCTCAGCGCCATGCTTCCCGCCAGCTCTTTCAACCGCTCATGATCATCTGGCGACAGGCGCAAAGTCACACGCGGACAATCGCGCGTGGTTTTGTGGCGCGGAGGTTTCCGTTTGGTTGGCTTTGCCGCAACTGTGAATTCTTCCCGAATAGCCTTCATAACGAAGGCCCCCTTGGACGGGCAGGGGAAGGTGGTTTCTGGCTGGGTTTTGCAGCTTCATCAAAGCTCCGCAATTTGTGGATAAGCTCAGGTTCTGCCTTAAGAAACGCTTCCCATTCCTCTAATTCGTCTAGGATAGAATGAAGCGATGCGGTTTCTAGATTTGTCTGATTGGCTGCACCATTACCCCCCCACCAAACACCCTCAAAGGCCCAGATTTTCAGGCCTTTTGCGTTTTG
>CAYNZI010000465.1:0-2974 GCA_964401565.1 uncultured Spongiibacteraceae bacterium | reverse complement strand
CCAAAACCGAATTACCGCTTCTCGCACAACTGGTCAAATGGAACGTGCGATTGTCTAAAAGCATCTATAACGAAGAATACCGTAAACTCATTGATGCACTGAAATCCGCAAGGATAAGCGCTGGCATGACGCAACAACAAGTGGCCGACGCTTTGGGTAAGCCACAGTCGTTTGTCGCCAAGGTCGAAGGGTATGAGCGGCGGCTGGATGTTATTGAATTCCTCAAAGTCGGAACAGCTTTAGGGCTGTCAAAAAATGAAACTGTTGGACTGATATTGTTGGACCAATAGCTATTTTTCTGGCGGCCTGACAAATTTCCTCGTTATCACGATTTGTTTGGCTCCCGTGTCTCATGGTGTTTCGGGAATGATCAACACACTTTAATTAGCCCTTGGATCATGATCAACCACAACTGATAGTATCCGGAAACGCACACGCTCTTGACCACAACATATTTGTTGTGTAGTGGTTCCCTATGGCAAAAGTTACGATGATTCTAAATGAGCGAGAAGCTCGCTCTGCGCGAACAAAGATTGCATCGATCGATGCTGCTTTGGAATCGCAAAATGTTTTGGAGCCGATAGTTGCTGGACTACCGCCAGAAGTAGTGACGCATGTAACAAAAGCTCTAAAGAACGAGCGGACTGAATTGTATGAAATACTGGACGCCTTCGAAACTGCGACCAAAAGCAAGAATTTTGAGAAACTACGTGAACAGACTTCGGAAAAGCCAGGGTTAGCACTTATTGTTGCACGAATTTCAAAAGGTATGACACAAAAGGATTTAGCTAGAAGGCTTGGAATTAAAGAACAGCAAGTCCAACGCTACGAAGCAGAAAGATACAAAACCATCAGCTTAGAACGATACGAAAATATAGCTGCTTTACTCGGCGTAAAACTGAGCGCATCATCAGCGCCGTTTTCCGGGCGTGAATTCTTGATTGAGGACATCAAGCCTGATGAAGTGAAAAAGATACTACGTCACGGGCGAAAAAATGGGTGGTTTTCTGAGGATGCCGATGAAAACGAACTACGGCGTTTTATAGCATCAAATAGAATTGAATATGGAAGCCCAAGCAAACTTCGAACTGGACTTGGCGTATTAGATTTAGGAGGGGATTTATTGCTTCACGCTTGGCGTGCAAGAGTTACCGCTCGTGCAAGGACGATCATTGCCAAAAGCAAACCTCAATTTGACATATTAAATCTGACATGGCTGCGCACATTAGTTTCACTTTCAGTTGACGATAACGGCCCATCAAGAGCACGTGAGCTATTACTTGATCATGGGATTGTTCTAATTGCGGAGCCCCAAATACAAGGGCTGGCCTTGGATGGGGCGGCTTTTATTGTTGATGGGGTTCCTGTGATAGGTATGACGCTTTTAAGAGATAAAGTAGACAACTTTTGGTTCACTCTTCTTCACGAAGTAGGCCACGTCGTGCTCCATTTTAACAAGGGCCTTGGGTTAGGATTCTTTGACAGAATTGATGCTGAAGCAGTCGAACAGGAAGAGATGGAGGCGAATAATTTCGCGTCAAATCTGCTAATTCCAGAAGAGCTATGGCGGCGCTCACCTGTGCGAATTGCTCGCTCCGGTGCCGTCATTGAAAAATTCGCCAAACAAATTGGTGTGAATCCCGCTATTGTCTTTGGTCGGATTCAAAAAGAGCGAGGTGACTATAAAACCTTCTCTTCAAAAATAGGGAGAAACAAAGTGCGCAAACAACTAATGAGTGAGCCGTAAAAAAGGAAACTTAATGTATACCTACTACCCCGCCCTTCGTTTCAAACAAGGTGAATACAGAGCACTATCCAAAATGCCTGTAGAGCTTTTGAACAATATTGAACCTCGTTTCATTGTTCCACCGTCTAACGAAATCGATCCGGAACTGGGCCGAAAGCCCACGAAGGATGAAATCGGTCATATTTCGGGTGAGCGAATTGGAAAGCATTGGCCGTTTAGGCGAGCCTTTCTGGACACTCAATTTATAGCCGAGGATGTCGGTGACGATGGGCTTCGAAAATTATTTGCGCGCGCACGATCATACAACGTAAATATCGTTCCTGTTGCTACACTTCTCGACCTGCACAAGCCACTATATCGGGACCTTCAGTGTCCTGGTGGGTTGAAAATGGCGTTAATAGTTGCTTACGAAGACATTGACGTCGACGAAATCAAAGCTGCACTTGAAACAGCTAATCTTCAAGCCTCAGATTGCGTTTTCTTCTTGGATTTCACAGGAGCACCGCTTGACCCAGAAATTGCATCTGGCTCCATTAGTGGAATTATTGAGCTGGTGAATGAGATTGGGAAGTGGCAGAAAATAGTTTTCCAAGCATCCAATTTTCCCACGAAAAATACTGCAGATCATGGTAGTGACAAGCACATAGATCGAGCAGAGTGGAAATCTTTTCATTCAGCGATGAAAGATTGTAGTGTTACACCTAATCGGATTGGTTACGGGGATTTTGGCGCTGATTGTGCTGAAATCAACTTCCCACGTGGAAAGTCGGGCGGAAGGGCAATACGTCATATTAGATATTCCACGCCAAGTTCTACAATAATTTTTAGAGGTGATAAGGAAGGGAAAGATGCTCAGATAATGCGCGATGTTTGCAAACGCATTGTTGAAAGTCCCTACTATTCTGGCCAATCATACTCCTCTGCCGATGACCACCTTTTCAAAGTGGCGAATAGCTTAGTAGGGCCAGGAAATGCATCTATGTGGCGCGAATGGAATACAATTCACCATCTTACCCTTGTCGTGCGTGAACTCGGCGCATTGATCGGTGAATCCTATGAGAAAGGCACAATTACTGAAATCGAAGAACAGTTAAGCCTTTTAGAAGACGAAGAGGTGTAACTTAGCCATAGACAAGGCGACATATTTACGCAATTAATTGTTATTAATCAGTATGTTAAGTGGTGCGGGCGGTGGGACTCGAACCCACACGGCCTAGGGCCCAGAGA
>CAYNZI010000464.1:0-2977 GCA_964401565.1 uncultured Spongiibacteraceae bacterium | reverse complement strand
CGTTATTACAGTTCGACTGTAGCTGTTATCATGGGCTTACATCAAACAATGAATGAACTTGTAGAATATTTGTATGCAAAATAGTAACGCTACCAATAGCAAAGCCCCTGTATCCCTTGAACCTTTTATTAGTTTGATCAGCGACAGTTTGAATCAGAGCACATGGGACAAGCTGCTGCTGACTAAATATCGGGGGAAAGAACAGGATTTGCAACGATTGGTAGTACGGCCCATTGAATTGAAAAATGAAGTGGCGCTGTCGTTCGTATACCGTTATAAAGATCGTGACATCACCAAAAACTTTAGCCCTGACGATGGCATAGGAAAAATAGAAACACTGCTAGCCGCAGACTTTCGAAGCGCCCATCTGTTGACGGCTACTGAAGAAACCCAGCTGGATATTAGTAAAAAGGGCAAGGTGGCGATACACACTCGAAAACTGGCCCAAACCACTACGATTTCAAGTGAGCACAATCGTGAAAAAAAGCGTTTTGTTGATATCAGTCGACCCTATTTGACAGCGCTGGGCATTACCGATCACCAGCAACGATTGATTCCCGCGATGTCTCGCAAGTGGAAACAGATCAACAAATTTGTCGAAGTTTTTAGTCTCGCGTTGGAACAGGTATCCGTGGTAAAAAAGGAAGCTATCCAAGTTGTCGATTTTGGTTCCGGTAAAGGCTATTTAACGTTTGCGCTACACGATTACTTACGGCATACGTTACACCATGCGTCTGTAGTCACCGGCGTTGAATTACGCCCAGCATTGGCAGACTTATGTAACGAAACGGCGGCCAAATTGGAACATGAAGGGCTGAACTTTGTTTGCGGTGATGTCAAAACGCACGCGCCAAAACATACCGATGTGATGATTGCTTTGCATGCCTGCGACACAGCAACTGATTACGCCATCAACTATGGTATCCGCACGCAGGCATCGATTATTATGTGCTCACCTTGTTGTCACAAGGAAATTCGTCCACAACTTCATAGTCCTGACGTATTGGCGCCGATGCTACAGTACGGGGTGCACTTGGGACAGCAAGCTGAGATGGTGACCGATTCCCTGCGAGCCTTGTTACTGGAAGCTCATGGCTATAACACTAAAGTGTTTGAATTTATTAGTCTTGAGCATACCAATAAAAATAAAATGATTCTGGCGGTTAAAAACAACAACGCGGATAGTAACGAAGACATGCTAGAAAAAATCGTTTCACTTAAAGCCTTTTATGGAATTACTGAGCAGTGTTTGGAACGGTTGCTCGCTGAATCAAGTGATATGATTTGAGGAAATAGTCGAGCAATTCGGTTTATTTTCAGACAGATAATCACGCCTGAATTTAGTGAAACTTGATCCGGGTCAGTTACCTGACATTCAATCGATGCCACAATGTGATTTTGTTGGTTTGATTGATGGTGTTGAAAAATTAGCGCTATATTTTATGGGGTGTGCAGGAATGAAATATTGCTCGAACTACGCGACACGACTTTTTCTTACGTTACTCAGTTCTTTAGTGTTGCTGAGTCCTGCCTTCGCCGACCCGGGTCGTCATCGAGGTAGTTTTACAGGCGACACCACGAGCTTGATAAGTTCTACGGCTGTCGACTTCAATGAAAGCAGCCATTTGATTTTCATGCGTGAAGAGGAAAAGCTGGCCCGTGATGTATATATCACTCTGGGTATCAAATATCCACAGTTAGCTGTTTTTGGCAATATATCTAAATCAGAAGAAACGCACACCTGTGCGGTCTGTGATAAGTTGATTCAGTACGGGATTGAAGATCCGGTTGTAAATGATAACGTCGGTGTATTTTCCGGTGAGGAGTATGGTGACTACTTTAGCGAAAAGTATCAACAATTGGTTGAAATGGCGAGCAGTGATGAGTTGGCTGCTCTCCTTGTCGGGGCGTTAATTGAAGAGCTCGATATGAAGGATATCAACTACTGTCCTGAAGCCATTGTTAAAGCCGATAACGGTATCAATGACTCGAATGCCTGCGGCAAGGTCTACACTGACAATGATGATATTTTGCGTCTTTATGAGGCATTACTCGATGGATCAAAAGACCATCTCAGAGCTTATGTGAAAAATATCGAACAGCGGCTCGGTTATGGGGCGTATAAGGCCCAAATATTAAGTCAGGAAGAAGTTGACGAAATTCTGGGTCGGTGATGTTTAACGATCACTGATTCTTATCGGCATTTACCGCCACTAGCTTACGCAAGTTTTCCTCGTGTTGCTTGCGATCCAGCCGGTAGGTGGAAATTACCGCAATCATTGTGAGCCAAACAATAAGAATGGTCGGAATATAGAGCATCACCAGGCGGTCGATGGATTCTGCGGCCACTTGGGTGGTGTTGGCACCTTCCTGAAAGTCTGCCAGATACAGTAGCATAGACGCTAACATTAAGCCTATGCCCTGAGTAGCCTTGCGAATAAAAGTGGACGCGGCGAAGAATAGCCCTTCCGAACGACGTCCAGTTTTCAATTCACTCTGATCTACCAAATCGGCCATCATTGAGGCTACCAAAATCTGGAAACAAATAATCAGGCCGGTATCGATCACACCGGTAATAAACACGAACCAGAACACAAAGTCTTCGCTGTCCGGTAACACGCCTAATAATCGCAGAGCCATGGGCAGAGGCGAGCCGATGAATGCCACTAAGCCAACGATCATAGCGCCGCGCTTTTTGCCGATTGTGCTAGTGACAATAGGGGCTAGAAAAAGACCGATGAAAGCGGCGAGGAATGTACCCATGGTGATCACTCCGGTCTGCACCGAACTGAAGCCCCAAAAATAGGTAAGGAAGTAAAAGGTCAGCGCTGCGGGAAGCCCGGTGCTTACAGCACCTAACAAACCGGCAAAAAAGAGTGAGAAGAAAGAGCGATCTGCAAGTGTCTCTGCAATCTCTTTAATAATGGCGCCCAAAGTGAGTTCACGCTTCGGCGGCGGTTTTTTCAATTTTTGTATA
>CAYNZI010000463.1:835-2984 GCA_964401565.1 uncultured Spongiibacteraceae bacterium | reverse complement strand
CCTGGCTACCATAGAAGTCATTGAAGAAGAATCCATAATCGACGTATTAAAACAGTCGGGAGATGCGTTAAGATCAGGTATGCAGACACAAGCGGCGGGTTACGGTTATTCACTGCGGCAAACAGGTCCTTCCCAAATGCCCCTAATTGCCTTTGACGACGATCCGAAATCAACAAAGTGTAATTTCTTCTTCAGCGAAGTGGTAAAACGAGGCGTTTACATGCATCCCTGGCACAATATGTTTATCAGTGGCGCTCACACAATTGAAGTCATTGACGAGACCCTGACCCGTACCGAGGGTGCTTTTGTCGCGCTGAAAAAGAAGTTCGGATAATATGTGTATTTATCGGTAGATTGGGTGTGCTATAAGTATCTATTTTTGTTAAATTACAAGTAGTTATAGCTATAACCTAATAAAGTACTTGAACCAACTATTGCGCTGGAACAGTACCTGCCGTTGTGGTTCTATACATGACTCTGCGATGTCCATCGAAGCCGGATTCAGCAAAATGCTGGACCCTTCGGTTATCCCACATTGCCAGAGTACCTTGCTGCCATTGGTGCCGATAAACAAACCGGTCACTGATAGTAAATTCGACAAGATAGTCGAGAATTACTTTTCCTTCCGCCTCGGTCAGGCCATCAATGCCAATAGTGTAGACACTGTTAACCCACAAAATTTCTTCTCCCGTATCAGGATGCGCTCGTATTATTGGATGCGTTCTGGTTTCGTTGGCGGCATCTGACGCCACTATTTTCATTGTTCTGCTACTGTCATCTTCATCGCCAAATGCCCCCTCCTTTGAGTATGAAGGTGCCGCGCTGTGCACACCCTTCAGCCCACGCAAAAAATCGCGTAGCTTGTCAGACAGCGCCAGACAAGCTGCCCGCCCGTCGGCAAACAACGTATCTCCACCAACCGGAGGGATAGTATGACCGTAAAGAATGGTCGCTGCGGGGGGCTCCTGCTGATAAGAAAAATCAGAATGCCAGCTGCCGCCGAAATGCGATGCAGACTCTTCCGGCTCACGCCGCAATTCAAGCACATTGGTATGTCCATCCATCGGAACGACGAAATCGGTTTTCCCGTAAGACCCCATGCTGAGCGTGAACACCTCGAGCATTGAGGGCGTCATAGTTTGCCCGGGAAAGAACACAACGCCGTGTGCGAGCCAAGCCTCATTGATCGCTTGAATGTCGGCCTCGTTAAGCGGCAGCGATAGATTAACCCCTGTAATGTCGGCACCGAACCCATTGGCACTGGGTAGTACGCATAACTGACTTATTTCACTCACGATGTTTAACCTTATTGTCACGGCGAAAGGCCGTGTTTATTGTTCGGTATCACTGTTCACGTTATCATGCAGAGCCGGCAATTTCAGCACAAGAAGGACAAAATTACGCGGGAAGGCACCTCTCGGCTAAATAACAACCCGCAGGTAGACGAGACACAAACCCTAGAATAAAACTTGCAGTGACGTACCCTGTAGAATGATACTTGACGAAACCCTGCAAATAGAATGTAAATCACTATTCGCCAAAAAAAATAACAGAGAGCTCACGCTATGACCCAACTAAATCTCAGTGCCGACGACGTTTTAACAACAACCCGCGCCGTTCGAAAACGGCTGGACTTTGACAAACCTGTGGAAACGAGCGTTCTTGAAGAGTGCTTACACATTGCACTACAGGCACCTAGCGGCTCAAACTCCCAAGGCTGGCAGTTTATGCTGGTTACTGACCCCGACAAAATAGCGGCCATCGCCAACTACTACCAACAGGCTTTCGCGGTCTATGAAGCCGGCCCCGCGCAACCCACCAAGATCCATCAAGACGATCCTTCGATGAAAGAGACCCAGCAAAGAGTGATGAGTTCGGCCAAATACCTGTCAGATAATATGGCCAAAGTCCCCGCCATGTTAATTCCCTGTTGTGTCGGTCGCATCGCAGAAGCCAACCTGCCCCTCGCCGCTCTCTCGGCTTCTTTTGGTTCAACTCTGCCTGCAGTCTGGAGCTTTATGCTGGCCGCAAGAGAACGCGGTTTGGGCACGTGCTGGACAACGCTGCATCTGGCTTACGAACAAGAAGTTGCCCAGTTATTGGGTATTCCCGGCGATATTAGCCAATTAGCCTTAATCCCCATTGCCTA
>CAYNZI010000463.1:0-825 GCA_964401565.1 uncultured Spongiibacteraceae bacterium | reverse complement strand
CACTGACTTCAAACAAGCTCCTCGCAAGCCTTTAGATGGCGTACTGCATACAAACAGCTGGTAAGCACGTACCTATTCGCCAACGAGACTTTAAAGCCATGTCGAACATATTTGAATCCGAACTATCACAAAACGTTGCCAACCATACGGCGTTAACGCCCGTTCATTTTCTTTCCCACGCGGCGACAACCTACCCTGAAAACCTGGCCGTTGTTCACGGTGATTTACGTTATAACTATGCGACCTTGCAGCAACGTTGCCGGCAACTTGCCAGCGCCCTTAGCCAGCACGGTATTGGGCCGGGCGATACCGTCTCCATAATAGCGCCTAATGTTCCCGCTCACCTCGAAGCGCATTTTGGCGTACCTATGACTGGCGCCGTACTCAACAGCATCAATATTCGCCTGGATGCCGATACCTTCGCCTACATATTTGATCACGGCGAGTGCGATGTATTACTCATCGATGCACAATTTGCCGAAGTAGCCAGACAGGCGCTGTCGAAAAGCACTCGAAACCCTCTCGTCATAGACCTTGACGATTCTTTAGGTCCACAGTCGGTTCGTATTGGAAGCACAACCTACGAAGAGTTTTTACTGACCGGTAATGCCGACTACAGCCCGGAGCCTCTAAGCGACGAATGGCAGTCACTGGCTCTCAATTACACTTCGGGAACAACAGGCAATCCGAAAGGTGTGGTCTACCATCATCGTGGCGCTCACCAAAATGCCATGGGGAACCTATTAGCGTGGAATATGGGACACGCACCGACCTATCTGTGGACACTTCCCATGTTCCACTGCAATGGCTGGTGCTTCCCCTGGA
>CAYNZI010000462.1:328-2989 GCA_964401565.1 uncultured Spongiibacteraceae bacterium | reverse complement strand
GGTCTGGCTGGGGACACAGTGGTTGATGATGGTGCAGGGGCATCGGTGGGGATAAACCACTATTTGGTCAGCACGCATATCGGTGGTTATGAAGTATTCTCATCGCCGAAATCCATCATACTCGGCGGGGCTGGTGTGCCTTCGGTGTTTACCTTGACCGTCCCTGCTGTTGGTGTAAATTCAGACCTTACAGGTTTCCCGTTGAGAGTCGATCTCCGCGATATGCCCGCAGATTTTTGGCTTGGCGTGGATGATGGCGGCGGGAACATTCGCGCATATGCTGCCGACGGCGTGACGCTGATTCCGCATGATATTGCGGATTGCAATCTCGCCGAAAAGACTGGCATCCTTTACGCCAAAACCGACCTCACAGCGGCGGTGGACACGATAGTAAAGATCAGCCTATTGCCCTCTGGCGTAGCAGCGTTGGCGGTATCTGACCCCAACGGGCGCGATGCGGTTTGGGCAGATTATGAGGTGGCGTTTATTGGCCCTGAGCTGATTGACCGCACGGGAAACCACACCTTTTCGCAATCTGGAAACATTTACAATGGCAGGTGGAAAGAAACTGCGCGCAGCCCTGATCTGAATTTCCACCAAGGTGCGGCGTGGACTGCAAGCCATATATTTGCCGTTGATACGAACCAGTTACGAAAATATGACGCGGCGTGGGCGCAGGTTGCTACTAATGCCGACCCCGTTGGGGATGCTAAAACAGCTTCTGGTGTGACGACACTAAACCATTGTGGAGACCCTGCTGTTATCGGCGGTGAACTTTGGGTGCCTGTGGAAAAGTGGGTGAGTTCCGTAGATTACGGTGACGGTCAATTGGTCGTGTTTAACCTTTCTGACCTGTCAATAAATCGGGTGGTTGATATTTCCGCAGGCGGCCGCGAAGCTTCAAGCTGCTGTGAGGGGCCGAGTGGGAATATTTATGTCACCGATTACGTTGATGGCGCGAGCATCCCTTACTATAACACATCTGGGGTGCTGCAAGGCACGATGGTTCTAAGCTCTTCGATCTATCATCCTCAAGGGATAACCTTTTTAGATGGGTGGTTCTACGTTTCATCCGAGCAAGACGGCGGCACAATCTACCAAGTAGCGCCTAACGGAACAGTCGCTGGATCGGTTTATCGAAGCTTTTACAGTGGAACGATGGAAGGGCTGACCAATAACGGTACCGATCTGATTTACCACAAAGATTTATCGAGTGGGTTTGCAGGGCTAAGGACCATAGCAAAAGCTGGTCGAGAGGAATGGGTTAAGTTCCACGATGGTCGCCTTTACACAACAGTTAGCACATCGACGACTTATTATATGTCAATGGTGTTATCTCCCACTCCTGACATCGTGCAAGGAGCAATGTTGTCGTTGGAAGATGGGACAAAAAGGGCGACGATGGTCTTGGATGATAGCCCGCTTGGGTATGGCTTCTGGACGAGCACGGATAGTTGGCTACGCGGCGGCACCGCGCCAGTAGCTTATGAACCCCGTCATATTGCATCTGGCTCTAACGGGTCTGTGGAACGCAAGATTTGGTCCGATGGTGCGGTCGATGTGGTTGATGCTGGCATAACGGCCAACATGACGGGAGGGTCTGCTACGTTCTTCATTGGGGTAGCAAAGGCAAGTTTGGCTAATGATGAAAGGCTCTATGCCCAAGTGGCATCATCGCTGTTGCGCAATAACTACCCAACCGATGATTGGATCGCATTTGAGGGGCTGAACCACAAATCACCATCCGCATCTTATACAGTAACTACACCATCCGTACCTGCCCCAGTCCCAAGCGCCTATCCCGCTACAATATACTCTGGCGGTGAGGCTGGGGTTGTGCTGGACCCAACAGTAATATCCTCAATGTGGCAGGATGTTGCGGGAACTATACCTGTAGCGGCCAGCGGCGACCCTGTTGCGTTGTGGAAAGACCAGTCAGGCAATGGAACCAATGCCACCCAATCGGACCCTTCGATGCGACCAATTTATAGAGATGTCGGCGGTTTGAAATACCTCGATACGTCAGGCGGAAAGTGGATGGGATTTGGCCTTGGTGATCTTAATTTTGGCAATGTGTCCGTGCACATAACTATTAAGTCTTCAAGCTCTTTGGCGGTAATTGTAGGGGCGCCGCATGTAAATAATGCCCAAATCTCACCATATTTCCGTTGGTCTCTGTGGGTGCATAGTTCGCAAAATATCGATGCCCGCATTAATGGGGTTGTGAGGTCTTTTTCAGCATCGGGAATGAACGTGACCCCGACGAATATTGGCTTAGACACTGCCGCCGGTAGCTTCTACAAAAATGGCGTTTCCACTAACCCATTCACTCCGGCGGTCATCACTTATCCCGCCGCAACGAGCGTAAGAATAGGAGCGACAGGGTCTGGCAGCGAAATAATATCCATGAAGCTTTACGGCCTTTTGATTGTGGATCGCGGGCTTACGCCGACTGAGATCGTTGATGTAGACACTTGGATGCAGACTCTAATTTAGGGTGGTGTCATTTGCCAGTGTGGCGGGCCTATGTTGTTCGCTGGCGGTGACATTGGTTTAAAGCAAGCAACATTCATCGCTATTTCCAAGCCCACCAAAGAAACCGCGCAAGCTGCGCGCGAAAGGATGACTCATGGACATTAAACGAATGGCGCGCCGTGTGAG
>CAYNZI010000462.1:0-318 GCA_964401565.1 uncultured Spongiibacteraceae bacterium | reverse complement strand
ACGCTGGAACATGCATTGCTGCGGGCGGCAATGACAGTTGGCGGGTTTGCGCTGGTGAGCCAAATCAGCTTACCGATCGGGTTTTTGCTGCTGTTGGCGTTTCTTTTTCTAAAAAATGGGTGAGGCATGCCGACTGAAAAAATCGAGAGGGGTAGCCGCTGGCTTCAAGTAATCGCGCTGCTGATCCTCGCCGTAATTGTGCTGGGGCAAATGCTGAACTGGTGGGTGAATGATCCGCCGGGGTGGGTAACGCCGCTGCTGGGCTTGCTGGCACTCGGCGCGGATCGCCGCACGCTCCTGAAGCTGGGCCTCGCCTGG
>CAYNZI010000461.1:1217-2995 GCA_964401565.1 uncultured Spongiibacteraceae bacterium | reverse complement strand
CATAACGGCAAACCTCTTTTACCCTCTCAGAAAGGGTATGACGTAACGTATCCGACCAATTTGGCAGCTGACCGCCACTACTAATATTATACTTTTTCAGAAGCACGGTAAGACACGGATAACTTTCGCCCGTTTGGGAGTATAAATCGCGCAATTCAATGACACCCTGACCACATGACACCTGAATAGCATCGCCATCATGCTCAAGGACTTGTCCCGCGGGGAGTGTTGTCACCGAGTTAATCACGGTTGTTTTTCGAACAGCAATCAAGTCGTTACCTAAGAGAAGTTTTACCGTGACTAGGGGGTTAGCATAGTTACCATAATCCAAGGCGCGTACCATACGATCAATTTCTGTCGCAGATTTGGTCCAGTCAATAACTCCAGCCGCCTCAGGACGCTTCACCAAACCAAAATAGCTTCTGTTTTCTTGATTTTGGGCTTTCGGCTGGTTAGTCTCCGCTATAAGCTCATCAATTAACTTATCAAAAGACTCCATTGCCGTTTGATAGCATTTGGCATTAATCGATAAAGCGGTCTCACCCGGCACAATAGGAAATAATTGTTGGGCTAGAATATGACCGGCATCCACATCGGTAGTCATTTCATGCCAGGTAACACCATGCTCAGGCTCATCGTTTAGTATCGCCCAAACTGGTACATTCAAACCCGCGTAGCGAGGCAATGGCCCATCGTGAAAATTGATCGCTCGACGACCAATTTTCAGCAGCCAATCTGGCAAAAGCTGTAAATTTGTAATACTAAAGACATAATCGACGGAGGCTTCAGAATATTTATCTTCAAGATCATGATAGCTATCAAACTGCGGAACGTTCTTTTGAGCACACCAGTCCCTGATACTAGTATCTTCGCTAACAAGGCATTTTATCTCCCAACCTTTGGATAACAGTTTTTCACCACACTGAATAACCAAAGACTGCTCACCAAGAAGAATGACACTTTGAGCCAATCCGTTCATTTCTAACTCTCCCAATTTAACCTGATATCCTTTCGGCTCAATCTAACTCGAACGGAAACTATCATCGATACTACTAAGGATAGAGCTATATTTGAAGTATGCCTCTTTCAATATTGAAAATGTTACTATTTACTTGGTATTATTACGCAATCTCAATAGAATTAGTGAATTATGTCATAATCCTTAGCATAGGAAGCTCATAGTGAATCCATTGTTTTTTGGTGCCTCAACGCAATCTCTTTACGGCGTTTTTCACCAGCCCAATAGTCAGACAGCAAGAGACGAAGGGATTCTACTTTGCCCGCCGTTTGGTCAGGAATATATGCGCTCCCACCGAGCGAATAGACAGCTAGCAACATCGCTCGCCAAACATGGCTTTCATGTACTACGATTTGACTATCGAGGCACGGGAGATTCCTCCGGTGATCTTGAGGATATCTGCGTTGAAGACTGGCTGGAAGACATTAGAACCGCGATAGAAGAACTCAAGGAAGTGGCATGCACAAAAACTGTTCACATAATTGGTTTAAGACTGGGGGGGTTGTTAGCAAGCAGTGCCGCACAGGAAAAAAAGCTTAATATCAAAAAACTAGTACTCTGGGACCCTGTTCTCTCTGGAGACGCCTACCAACAAGAGCTTCTAGCCGAAATGAACAAAGAAGGCAATTCTAAATGCAACATGGTTGACAGCGATGACACGCTGCATTTTAACGGCTTCTCTCTGCCGAAAAAACTGCGCTCTGGCCTAGCCACTATTAATTTGCCTGCTCTGCAACCTCAATCTCGAAAGGTACTACAC
>CAYNZI010000461.1:0-1207 GCA_964401565.1 uncultured Spongiibacteraceae bacterium | reverse complement strand
AGCGAATCTCAACATGCTGAAGAACTAAAAACAGCATGGATCGACCTTAAAGGCTATGAATATAGTTTTGTCGAAGCGCCCGGGGACTGGAATCACGTTGATGAATCAGGCGGTATCCTGTTGCCTCAGCCAATTTTACAGGCTATCACCGCCTGGATGACAAAGTAGCTGGAGATCAGAATGAGAGAAATTGCAGTACAAATAGGCAAGCCAACACCGCTAACCGGCATTATTACCCAGCCTCATGATTTCGACGCCTCAAAGCCCGCCGTATTGATCCTCAACTCGGGGCTAATGCATCATATTGGGACTTGCCGTTTATCGGTCAAGCTGGCACGAAAAATTGCTGAAGCAGGCTTTCTTGCTATTCGCTTTGATTTTTCAGGTTTGGGAGATAGCGCCGCCAGACGGGCCACCAGCTCTTTTAAAGAAAGCTATCAACAGGAAGTGAAAGAAGTCATGAATTACCTTCAAGAAACTAAAGGAATAAAATCGTTTATTTCTTATGGCCTATGCTCAGGGGCCGATGCCTCTTATGAAATCGCAAAAACAGACAGCAGAGTCATCGGCATTGCCCAGATCGATGCTTATGCATACACCAACTGGAAATGGTTTATACGTCGATACATCGGCAACTTAAAAAATATTAGCGCATGGCTGGGACTGCTGCAACGTGCAGGGAAACTACTTAAGCCTTCCTCAGGCAAAGATCAGCAAGAATTTTATGAAGTAGCTGATGAGCAGCGAGAACACCCAAGCAGGGATAGCGTCGCCGAAGAACTAAATAGGATATGCAGTCGCGGCGTCTACATTTATAATATCTTTACTGGAGACACTGTAGAAATGAATTATTACAATCAATACCGAGAGGTCTTCTCCGACGTACAATTTAAGAATTTATTGACATTGGATTATTTTGAGGAGCTTGAACACATCATCACCAGCCCAGAGTATCAAAAACTAATCCCTAGAAAAATCTGTGAGTGGGTACAAATGGTCTCTGAAAAACAAGCTCAGTAAACTCATTACTGAAGTTACTAACACCATTAGCGCGCCCAGGAAACTCCAATACAGAAAATGCGACAAGGCCTTTTGTTATAGACCATAAAAAAAGCGCGACTGCCAGCACCGCCCTCTATAGTTTAATCGATATCGCCCCACGCCGAATTCGACGTAGGACCGTTCATTACCATGGAATACACCGTCA
>CAYNZI010000460.1:0-3016 GCA_964401565.1 uncultured Spongiibacteraceae bacterium | reverse complement strand
CTTCGTTCAAGGTGGCTGTTCGAGACAATGTTTGGCGGTATCCCAACCATCGCTGCTCAATGACAGGCAGTACATTAAGACGCAAAAAATTACGGTCAAAATCGAGGCTTTGATTACTGGGGTCGTCGATCCACTCTAATTGCTTGTTAGTGGCATAAGCCTCGATCGAAGAACGAGGGATGTCCAACAAAGGTCGAGCCAATTGCCCGCGCCCAAGCGGCCGACTCGACGGCATAGCAGCAGCACCACGACTACCACTGCCGCGCAATAAACGCAGCATTACTGTTTCTACTTGATCATCCAGATGATGGCCAAAAAACAACACATCAGTATGTTCCACTACGGTTTCAAAGGCGTCATAACGAGCACGACGAGCGGCGTCTTCAACACTGTGACCGGACTCGAGATCAACATCGACATCGAGACAAATTATATCGATATTCATGGCTGCTGCGCGCCGCTCACAGTGTTGTCGCCACTGTGTCGACTCCGCCTGCAATTGATGATTGATATGCACGGCGACAATAGGCGGATGACCGGCAACAGCTATTAAGCAATCCAACAAAACACAGGAGTCCACTCCGCCACTATAAGCCACCAACCAACGACCCGCGCCTGTATAGGCGCTAAGCTGGCGATTAAGGAAACGTGCTGTAATTGGCATGGCCAGAGTAAAGCTCACTTTTTTCGTTTCAAATAACAATCACTGGAGAAATTAATCACCAAAATTCAGCTGCACATTATTATCGCCAAACCGATCTTTCAGCCGCTGGATCAGCTCGTCACTAGGTTGCACCTGCCACTGTTGGCCGAGCTTTATCTGGGCCTTGGCGTCAGCACGACAATACTCAACCATAACCGGACAGCAACCATTAAGGCTAGGCTCCAACGCCTGCTTCAGTTGCTGACCAAAGCCTTCTTTACCGTTGGGCTTGTCATTTCCATGGCCCAAAAAATCCTTATCGTACAAACGTAGTTCTAATGATTTGACCGATGCTTGCCGCGCTTCCAATAAGGTACGCACGCTTTTTCCTCGAACTTTTAGCTGTCCCGAATAATCGTCAAAGGTTACCTGTCCCTCCACAACCAGTATGCTGTCTTTAGCAATTTTTTCACGGGCTTCTTCAAACGCATCGGCAAAAAAGGATATTTCAATCCGAGCCGATCGATCATCCAGCGTAACAAACGCCATGGTATCACCGCGTTTGTTTTTCATGGTTCGAAGATCGACAACCAACCCTGCTATAGTTTGGTTATTGAAGTCGGCTTTCAAATCGACAATACGGTTGCGAACGAACTGACGTAATTCCTTCTCATACTCGTCGATTGGATGGCCCGTTACATACAGCCCCAAGGTGTCCTTTTCTCCTCCGAGCTTTTCCTTTGGCGACAATGGTCGGACATTGTGGTAATCGCTATAGATATCGCCACCCTTATCGGCCGGCACCACATCGCCAAACAAATCCAGCATACCAGCATCGCGATTACCGGCGCTCTGTTCGGCCGCTTTAACTGCTTCCGGCATGGCGGCTAACAAAATGGCTCTCTCTACACCCAGGCTATCAAAAGACCCTGAGCGAATGAGCGCATCAATAGCTCTTTTGTTCACTTTCCTCGGGTCGGTACGCTCACAAAAATCGAACAGGTTAGTGAACGCACCTCCTTCATCACGAGCTTTGATCATATTTTCAATAGGCCCTTCACCAAGACCTTTTATTGCGCCAAGACCGTAGACGATCGCCCCTTCTTTATTTACCGTGAACATATATTCACCTTCGTTCACATCCGGCAGGCGATAGTCCAGCTTCATGGCTCGACATTCTTCGATAAATATCACTATTTTGTCGGTATTCTGCAATTCCGAGCTCATAGTGGCCGCCATAAATTCAGCGGGGTAGTGCGTTTTTAACCAAGCTGTTTGATACGAAACCAGTGCGTAAGCAGCTGAGTGGGATTTGTTGAATCCATAACCGGCAAACTTTTCCACCAGGTCAAATATCTTTATCGCCAGCTCTGGATCAACACCCTTTGACTTGGCACCGTCTTCAAATGTGATCCGCTGCCGGGCCATTTCTTCAGCGTTTTTCTTTCCCATGGCTCGGCGCAACACGTCAGCACCGCCCAAGCTGTAACCCGCCAGTTCCTGAGCGATTTGCATGACTTGTTCTTGATAGACGATAACACCGTAAGTCGGCTCGAGAATAGGCTTCAGACACTCGTGCTGGTATTTCGCGTCCGGATAAGCCACTTCGGCGCGTCCGTGTTTACGGTTTACAAAATCGTCAACCATTCCAGAATCTAACGGCCCGGGACGGAACAACGCCACCAACGCGATCATATCTTCCAAATTATCGGGTTGAAGGCGTTTGATCAAATCTTTCATGCCCCGAGATTCCAACTGAAATACGGCGGTAGTTTCAGCGCGTTTCAACAGTTGGTAAGAGGCTCTATCATCTAGCGGAATCCGCTCGATTTCTATATTAGGTGAACTGCCATCTTCCTTAGGCCGGTTAATCATCTTAACCGCCCAATCAATGATGGTGAGAGTGCGAAGCCCGAGAAAATCGAATTTAACCAGACCTGCTTCTTCTACATCATTTTTATCAAACTGTGTCACCAAGCCGCCGCCCGCGTCATCACAGTATAAAGGGGAGAAGTCCGTCAGCTTGGACGGCGCGATAACGACACCTCCGGCATGCTTCCCGACATTGCGCGTTATTCCTTCTAACTGCACGGCCATGTCCCAAATTTCTTGGGCCTGCTCATCGTCACGAAGAAAATCTCGCAAAATCCCCTCTTGTTCAACCGCCTTTTCCAGCGTCATTCCCACTTCAAAAGGAATCATTTTAGACAGCTTGTCCGCCAGACCGTAGGATTTCCCCTGTGCCCTGGCAACATCTCTAATAACCGCTTTTGCGGCCATCGTTCCGAAAGTGATTATTTGACTAACCGCATCTCTACCGTAATTATCAGCCACGTAGGAAATGACTTTATCACGATTATCCATACAGAAATC
>CAYNZI010000459.1:0-3018 GCA_964401565.1 uncultured Spongiibacteraceae bacterium | reverse complement strand
TTAAGCGTGTCGATCAAGCTCACTTGGTTAAGGGCATGGCTCACTACGAACTGAAACAATATAAGTCTGCTCGCAGCGAGTTCCTTGAGGCAGGGAAAGATAAGCGCACCAAGAAAATCGCAAAGCAGTGGAGTGCGTTCATGGCTAAAGAGCTGGAACGTCAAAAGAGCTTGGAAAGCACATAGCTTACTGAATCCAATAAAAAAGGCGCTTCTTATGAAGCGCCTTTTTTTTGTCTCTCCGTACCGCCTAGCGACTGGTTTTACTATTCCCAGTCCCAGCCCTTCAGATAGAAATGATTAATCCAGCTTACTGACATCTCGGACAGCGCCCTTATCAGCGCTTGTGACCATTTTGGCGTAAGCCCGTAGAGCAGGTGAAACCTTTCTGGGGCGTTCCTTTATAGGCGTCCATGCGCCACTGCCTTTGGCGTCCATGGCTGATCTCCGCATGTCCAGCTCACCCTCTGGCAGCACGACATCGATAGTGCGATTGGGTATATCAATTCGAATGAGATCGCCCTGTTCTACCAACCCTATAGCGCCTCCGTCTGCAGCCTCTGGAGAGGCATGACCGATTGAAAGGCCAGATGTCCCTCCGGAAAAGCGTCCGTCAGTGAGTAGCGCACAGGCTTTGCCCAAACCTTTTGACTTCAGATAACTGGTCGGATACAGCATTTCCTGCATGCCTGGCCCGCCCTGCGGTCCCTCATAGCGGATTATGACGACATCACCTTCCTTTACACGATCTTCAAGAATATCGGCGACTGCATCTTCCTGGCTTTCACAGATATGTGCACTGCCTTCAAATACGAAGATACTTTCATCGACCCCGGATGTTTTAACGACGCAGCCATCCTCCGCGATGTTGCCAAATAAAACGGCGAGGCCACCCTCTAGGGAATAGGCATTCTCAAGTGAGCGAATACACCCTTCTTTGCGGTCGCTATCAACACTCGCCCAGCGCGTATCTTGACTGAAGGCAACCTGAGTTGGAATGCCGCCAGGGCCTGCCCTAAAAAACCGATCGACGGATTCGTCTTGAGATTGTTTGATGTCCCATTTTGCCAGCGCCGCGGTCATAGTCGCACTATGCACAGTGGGGTTGTCACGATGTAGTAAACCGGCTCGGTCTAATTCCCCCAGAATACCCATGACGCCACCCGCTCTGTGAACGTCTTCCATATGATATTTCGGTGTGTTCGGAGCGACCTTACAGAGTTGAGGAACGCGTCTTGAAAGTCGGTCTATATCGGCTAATGTAAAGTCGATTTCTCCCTCTTGAGCCGCTGCTAACAAGTGAAGAATCGTATTTGTAGATCCCCCCATTGCAATATCTAGCGTCATCGCATTTTCGAAGGCGTCAAAGTTGGCGATTGAGCGAGGTAATAGAGAGTAATCGTCTTGTTCGTAGTGACGTCGAGTGATGTCTACAATTGTTCTCCCAGCTTGCAGAAACAGCATTTCCCTGTCGGCGTGAGTGGCTAGGGTTGAGCCGTTGCCAGGAAGAGACAAGCCGAGAGCTTCAGTAAGACAGTTCATTGAATTTGCCGTAAACATACCGGAGCAGGAGCCACAAGTTGGGCAGGCGGACCGCTCAACTTCCGCGACTTCTTCGTCACTTTTACTGTCGTCGGCCGCAATGATCATGGCGTCAATGAGGTCGAGCTTATTCTCAGAAAGTTTGGTCTTGCCAGCTTCCATTGGGCCGCCTGAAACAAAAATGACCGGAATGTTGAGGCGCATCGCCGCGTTGAGCATTCCCGGCGTAATTTTATCGCAATTTGAAATGCATACGATCGCATCAGCACAGTGTGCATTGACCATGTATTCGACTGAGTCGGCAATCAGGTCTCGGGAGGGCAGGCTATAGAGCATTCCGTCATGGCCCATAGCGATACCATCGTCAACGGCTATGGTGTTAAATTCTTTAGCGACTCCGCCGGCCTTTTCGATCTCCCTAGCGACTAACTGCCCCAGATCCTTCAGGTGTACATGGCCTGGTACAAACTGGGTAAACGAATTGGCTATCGCGATAATGGGTTTTTGAAAGTCATCGTCTTTCATTCCCGTTGCTCGCCAAAGTGCGCGCGCCCCGGCCATATTGCGCCCAGCAGTGGAGGTTTTGGATCGATATTCTGGCATTAGATAGACCTCTTACAGCCAATAGTAAAAGTCGCTAAGGATACCACAGAGAGTAACTTTTCGGCCTCCTAAAGCCGGAGTTGTCGGACAATTTTACAGTGGTTTACTCGGCGGTCAGTGAACTTTGGGTGGATACAGCGGAATTGGACAAAAAATGCCAAAAAGTACCAAAAAATCATGTCGATCAACTTTACACGATATTGCTGTTTTCTCAAAAAATAAGCTCTATCTAATTGATATTCATCAATATTTAAAAGATGGCACGTCTCCTGCATTAACAGCGTTAATGTAAATGATTAACCCTTGTAGTTAGGAGTAAGTAGATGAGTACCAACAAATACCTTAAGAATATAAGTGCCGTTGTAGCATCAGCAGTTTTGTCATCAGCGGCGATTGCTGGACCGGTGAATGGATTGCTAGGCGGGACGTGGGATGGATGGACTGTATTTGCCGATCACGACGGTGTAGTAGGTCCCGGTGGTGGTGGGCAGGCGTTTGATGCTGAATACTTGTTGGTCAAAACGGAGGGTAATACTCTTTATGTCGGCCTGCAAACAGGCTTCGATGTTGTTGATGGTCATCAGCTTCATACAGATGGACTAAATTATTGGGGCGGTGATTTGTTCCTGTCTTTTGATAATGACGATGCGACCTATGAGTATGCGGTTGATTTTGGTTTTTCTAACTGTGGCTGGAGTAATCGTACTAACGGCGCATGTAGCGGATCAGACGCCCTTGGTTTATATACAGTGACCACCTTAAACGATGACGTTTATGGTGGCCACGCGACTTCTCTACCCTTTCAAATGGCGAGTGGGGCCAGGATAGGTAAGGTCCAAACTACCGCGGGTACTGCGACAGTCGATACCCGTGA
>CAYNZI010000458.1:0-3028 GCA_964401565.1 uncultured Spongiibacteraceae bacterium | reverse complement strand
CTTTGAGTCCATCGCCAACGGTTGGGCGGGTACCCACATTGGCAACGCCTTGAACCGTTGCCTCGTCAATAATTGCATCGACGGCAAAAACACCCGACAAAGGTGAGCGCAAGCGGTGTAATTCCAGATTGGCCGTGGGCGCTCCCAACTGGCGACCTAGTTGCTGCCCGATCATCACTTTGCCCGAGATACTGAAAGGACGACCTAACAAGGTCTTCGCCAAGTCAAAATCAATGGCTTCCAATGCGGTTCGGATTCGGGTGCTACTCACTCGCTCGTCACCTATTGTCAGGGTCTCTGTCGCTTCGACAGTAAACCCATCCTTCAGACCAACTTCTTTCAATAATTCAAAATTACCGGCGCGATCACGACCAAACCGCAAGTCATCGCCGACAATTATATGTTTCGCGCCTAATCCTTCAACGAAGACCCTGCGCACAAACTCACCCGCGTCCATTTCTCGGAGCGTTTCGGTAAATCGAATTCGCAATATTCTATCAATCCCCAGCGCTTTAAGGGCTTTGAATTTCTCTCGAAAACTCATCAATCTCGCAGGTGCTTGCAAAGGCGCAAAAAACTCTCTCGGCAAGGGTTCAAACACCACGACCGTTGTTGGCAGCCCCAACTCACGACCGCTGTCGATCAGCCGTTGTAATACCGCCCGATGGCCATGATGAACCCCGTCAAAAGCACCAATAGTTGTGACACAGCCCCGATGGCGTGGGCGCAGATTGTGCAAGCCGCGAATAAGCTCCATGAGTCAGTAATCTTCTGTAATCAGTCAGAGAAATGAGCGCGTGATTATAGCGTAGCCATCAGCCCGCCACCAGCTAAGCAGCTGATAAGGGCTTAACCACCGGTATTTGATGCTGCCTTAAAATCCCGCGGCCTGACACCGGCGACAAACAGTACGGAAAAATACGTCGCTACCCCGACAGCGCATAACCACAGCAGGTTTGTCACTCGCTCAAACCATTGCCATTGCTCCCACAATAACGACTCTGGAACCATTGTCGCCAACACCACTCCCATTGCAGCCACGGCAATGGTCAAACGCAATAGTGTCGTCCCAAACCCAGACATCGGTGAATACACTTGTTGACGCCGCAAACCGCGGTATAGCAGCGCCGCATTCAGCACAGCGGCTAACGATGTCGCCAAAGCCAAGCCAACATGACCAACTTGCCAATAGTAATGCAGCGGCACAACAAAAATAACATTCATAATCATGTTCGCCACCATTGCCTTAATACCAATAGCCACGGGGGTTTTAGTGTCTTGCTGCGAAAAATAACCCGGTGCCAGCACCTTGATCAGCATGAAAGCCAGCAATCCGAGCGAGTAGGCCTGTAAACTCATGGCAGCCATCCCAACATCACCCACTGTTAGTTTGTCATACTGAAACAAGGTCATCAGTATCGGAGTCGCGAGAATGATCAATGCTACTGCCGCGGGAAACCCGATCAACAGCACCATTTTGATGGCCCAGTCGAGGGTTGCACTGAACGCTTCACCGGAGCTATTCGCCCGCTGACGAGACAAACTTGGCAGTATGACGGTACTTATGGCAATAGCGAATACGCCCAACGGCAACTCTACTAAACGATCTGAATAGTATAACCACGACACACTTCCCAATGGCAAAAAGGACGCTAACACGGTATCCAGCAACAAGTTGATTTGGCTAACCGAAACACCAAATATGGCAGGCCCCATTAACGCGAGTATTCGCTTGACGCCCTCATCCTTTAAATCCCAGCTAGGTTTTGGTGTTAAACGCAGGCTACGCATAAATGGCAACTGAAACGTAAGCTGTACAAACCCCGCCGCCATGACCCCCCAGGCGAGCGCAAAGGCAGGCTCATCAAAGTAGGGGGACGCAAATACCACCGCACAAATCAGCGTGATATTGAGCAATACCGGCGTGAATGCCGGCACGGCGAAGCGACCATAGCTGTTTAATACCGCACTGCAAAAGCCGGTTAGGGATATCAATAACAAATAGGGGAATGTGATCCGAATCATCTCACTGGTTAACTGGTAACGAGTGGCATCATCCGCGATATAAAAACCAGGAGCGAAAAGCGCTGTCAGCACGGGAGCACCAACCACAGCAATTCCAGTAACAAACAATAAGCTCCCGCCAAGTACCCCCGAAACCTTGTTTACCAATCCTTGCACTGCATCGATACTGCGCCGCTCTCGATATTCGGAAAGGACCGGCACAAAAGCCTGGGAAAAAGCGCCCTCTGCGAACAGTCGCCGCAAAAAATTAGGAATTTTAAAAGCAACGAAAAATGCATCACCGGCCGCCGTTGCACCAAGGAAATTGGCAAAAACGATATCACGCGCCAAACCCAAAACGCGCGAAAGCATTGTCATCATGCCGACCACAAGACTAGATTTCAATAAACCACGGGGCGAAGAAGCCGTAGCAGGCGGCAATTCTGACGAGTCTGGATTAGACAACAGGAATTCTCTATTGGGTTCAGTTTTCAAGCTCGGTCGACGGGTATATTACTAATGCCCGACTAGGACCATCGCAGCTTCAACTCTTGATAATGTAACTTCAACCACTGTACTGCGATCAAGGTATGCGCATTTATCAACATACCTTCGTCAAGTTTAGACCATAGCTCATCAAGTTCTATTAGATGAACTTTTATATCTTCACCTTCATCCTCTAAGCCATGAATGCCACCGGCATGGGTCAAATCGGCCCTGCCGACAAACAGGTAAAAATATTCATTGCTGCCGCCGGGGCTTGAATAGTATTCACCGATTGGCTCAATATCCTGAACGACAACGCCCGACTCCTCGAATGATTCTCGTCTGGCAACCTCCACCGGGACTTCTTCTTTATCGATTAAACCTGCGACCAGCTCTAGAATCCAGGGGGACTGATTGTTTTTTCTCGCGACATCACTACCCAGTACACCAATACGGAATTGCTCTATCAACGCCACGGCATCCAGTGCCGGATCGTACAACAGAATGCCTACGGCATCATGGCGATTGAATAACTCTC
>CAYNZI010000457.1:0-3037 GCA_964401565.1 uncultured Spongiibacteraceae bacterium | reverse complement strand
CGGCTTTCTGTTGTTTTTTCTCCGCTTTATGCTCAGCCTTTAACTGGGCTTCATCGAGAATAACAGATTTTATCGTGTGCTCATGATCATCGTATTCGTCATTGAGAACAGTGATCTCAATCTGTCCGCCAGATTCCTTTTTATGGCGCCCGCTAGCGGCGATAATACTCACAACAACAAACAAAATTGCCACAACAATAGTGACGGACTTGGCTAAGAACAAGCCATAGTTACTCAGAAATTCCAATGCTTTACCCCATAAATTGAGTCGATAAGCGTCTATGCGAGACATCTACCTTGCTTTAAACAGAGGATCTTGGAGGCTTACCTGAATTAAGTCAAGACGTCGCGAGGTGAAAACTATTTCCAGCGATCGACTGCCAGTTTCGCCCTGTCATTGAGTGGTCTGGCAAGCAACCCCGTGCTGGACAGGCTTACAGAAAATAAAGCACCATCTTCCATTGGCAGATAAGTAGCGCTGCCATAGGACGCGTCAACAATTGTGATGTTTTTTCCAAACTCGCGAGCCCAGCTCCATAGGTCAATCACGCTTTTGCTATTACCAAGCTCATACACAGTGCGCTTACCCGATTTTTCTTCCTCGAGTGCATAGTAACGACCGCTGAGACGATCGAGACGATATCCCGGCACCATTCCTGCGCCGGCAAACAATTTGCTCCATTTAATGATGCGTGCATCCAATTGCCACAAATCACCATTCAATTCAAAAATCTGCTCCACACCCTCGCTGTTAACCAGTGAGACCTGATATTTCTGCGGTTCAATTTTCGTAAAACTGATGCTCGCAATGGTCTGCTCTTTGCCAAGTTGCTTGTAACTGTAAAAGTCAAAGGCGCCAAAAGCCATAACCGCCGAACCCAGCAACAGCATTATCCCCGCCATACCTCGCAACCAGCCAAAAATCCACGCCCCCTTGAACAGTAATCGACCTGCAAAAAGCACCGTTACCAAGGCTATCGCGATAATCAGTCCAGCCAATATTGTGTAAACCATCTATAAACCCTGCGAATCGACATAAGGCGTTACTTTGTAGCCGAGAGCCTCAAGGCTATCTTCTGCTACCCGGAGAATGTCATCGTTCACATCTCGACTATTCTCCTTTTCAATTAAATAGTATTCCAAACTAATGAGCGCGTCAGCAAGTGTTTCAAGCAGTTGATGACGCTGCTCACCGGTATTGCTTTCATCAATGTGTCGAGATAAAAACTCACTACAGCTTTGCACTACAGCCGCCGCCCGGTGACAGTTAAGCATGTATAGTCCGCCACGCACGGTATTGAGCGCCACATGAACATTGGCAACATGAGCGGCATCAAAATTTGAATCAACGTACGAGGTTATTGCTCGCTTGACCATGGCAATGCTTGTCTGGGCTTCTTCAACGACCAGCTGCTCTGCTTGAGTCAATTGACTTCTTGCAATGATTTTCCTGCGAGTCAGCTCCGTGGCCTCGTTCAATTCGGCGACGGTTAACTGCTGGCGATCCAGGCCTTCCAATGCACTCTCTATATAGAGCAAGGTATCAGCTGCTTCTATAAAACCACTCAACGCGGCATTGCAAAAACCATCTTCCCAACGATTAATTGCTTCCAATTGGACTTTCAACGTTTCCTGCGGGCCATGTAGATTTAAGAGGTTTAATGTATCGGCGACCCTGGCAACAATCTCTTTCAGCAATGCCAGGTCTTCTTCTTCGACACCGTTATTTTGAGAGCCAAGTTCAAGGATATCCTTGGCATTGCGCAATTCTTCACTGAGCACCCTAATGACAGTCTCGACAGTCTCCTGGCTGGGCCCGTGCATGCTAATGCGTTCTTCAACAATTTGGTCGTCATTCACATCAGGTGTTGGCAGCGAGTATTGCTGACGAACGGTTTCAATCGCCTCACTATCATGCGTGGTGAGCATCAGCATAAACAGCAAGTTCTTCTTCAGCTGCCCAGTATCCTGATTTAAGCCCTCTTCCCTCTGGCTAACCAGGTTACGCATTAATTTCTCAACACTGGCCAAATCCCGCTTTCGATTGAGGGTTATTTCAAGTTTCTCAGCGGCCATCGCATCGAGAACCAGAGCAAATAGCTGCCATAATTCAGCTTGTGGATGATTGCCTAACAACGCGACAATACGCGCCACGGCTCGACTCATAAATAGGTAGTGAGGACCACTACCCGGGCGTTTTAAAATACCGACAAGACCCGTTTGATACATATATCTAAGTCGTGGAACCGTCGCCAAAAGCAACCTCACGTCGGCGTCTCCGCCTGAAGGCAGCCACTGGCCATCGAAGTTTATACTGTCACTGTCACTGTCACTGTCACCGCTATATTCCGGTAATAACCCCTCTTTGCGACTGACTCGCATTTCATTGACATAGGGTATTATCAGTATTGGCAACTCTCTTTGGCGCCGCGTTATATATTCGATATACCGCGGCAACACAAAGTATGCATGTGTAAGGGCGTTAACCATAGCCTTTGTTGTTTTACGCTCTGGGTCTGCAATGGCATCAATGAGTTCTGCCATCTCATCGGCAATCAACGCGGCGCCAGGATATTCCAGCAGACGAAATGTCCCACCTACCTGAGCGATACTACTTTTGCAGCTTTCAGCGAGCCTGACATCATCAACCGACTCGATGTAGGTCTCGAAATCGCTGGCAGAATGTTTAATCGCCGCACTCAACTCATCCTGAATTAGCTTCAGGGAGCCCAGATTAATACTCACCTCTAAAGTCACAAACACTCCTAATCAGTCAATACGCAAACCTGCCAAACAGCTACGCGCGAAATTTAGCTAAGTATAGTCCCAATTTTGTTGAAGACGCGGGTTTTCATCTATCTTTACAGATACTTGCATCACATTATTAGTGATCAATGTGGTCGCCGGTTTCCGATAATAAAGCAGGCAGGATAGAACAGTATTCCATTGTAAAAAAACACAAAAAGGGCAATAACCCAGTAAAGTTGTCAAATTTTTATCAAAATCGCAGTAATATCCTGAAAAAAAAAAAAATGGT
>CAYNZI010000456.1:0-3040 GCA_964401565.1 uncultured Spongiibacteraceae bacterium | reverse complement strand
ATTTGCATTTACGCGGACTGGAAGCGCTGGGTGCTACAGTCGTCGTTGATGAGGGATATATTCGGGCAACAGTGGATGGACGCTTGAAAGGCGCACACATTTTAATGGATATAGTCACCGTTGGCGGCACTGAAAATATCATGATGGCTGCAACGTTGGCAGAGGGAACGACCGTCATTGAAAACGCGGCGAGAGAGCCTGAAGTTGTCGACTTGGCTGAGTGCTTAAACGCCATGGGGGCCAAAGTTAGCGGTCATGGTACTCAGACCATTACTATCGAGGGCGTAGAAAGTTTGCACGGCTGTGATTATTCCGTCATGCCTGACAGAATTGAAACCGGAACTTATCTGGTGGCGGCGGCGGCAACGGGCGGTCACGTGAAATTGAAGGATACTCGTCACGATATTCTGGAAGCAGTGATTGTAAAGCTGGAAGAAGCGGGTGCAGTCATTACCCTGGGTGATGATTGGATCGAGCTGGATATGCAGGGGAAACGGCCAAAAGCCGTCAGTATAAAAACAGCACCGTACCCAGCTTTTCCTACGGATATGCAGGCGCAATTTACGGCGATGAATGCTATCGCAGAGGGAACCTCTGCGGTGACAGAAACGATATTTGAAAACCGCCTTAATCAAACTCAAGAGATGAATCGAATGGGGGCGAATATAGTGATTGAGGGTAATACGGCAATTATTATTGGCACTGAGCAGTTGCAGTCGGCACCTGTTATGGCTTCTGACTTGCGAGCATCAGCCAGCTTGGTTATCGCTGGACTCGTAGCCAAAGGGGACACGATCGTTGATCGTATTTATCACATTGATCGTGGTTACGAATGCATTGAAGAGAAGCTACAGCTGCTGGGCGCTACTATTCGCCGGTTACCCAACTGATTGAAGTACGTGCCTGCAGTTTTGTATTTGAATTTTAAACCTAACACTTAATAGGCCGGTTGTTTAGCCGGCTAGTGGCAGACCGTTATATCATGGATCAACAAGTAGTTATTGCGTTAACAAAGGGTCGTATTCTTAAAGAAACTCTTCCGCTGTTTGCGGCGGCGGGAATAGAGCCGGTCGAAGATATCAGTAAAAGTCGGAAATTGATTTTTGATACCAACCAGTCTGATATCAAATTATTGGTGATCAGGGGGTCGGACGTTCCTACGTATGTACAGCATGGCGCTGCAGATATGGGCGTTTCGGGGAAAGATATGTTGTTGGAGGCCGATGGCGCCGACTTATACGAGCCGCTCGATCTCAATATCTCAAAGTGTCGTCTAATGACGGCTGGTCTGGTGGGCAAAGAGTTGCCTCAAGGGCGGGTACGCATAGCGACCAAGTTCACTAATATCGCCAAACATTATTGTGCCGAAAAAGGTATTCAGGGGGATATTATTAAACTTTACGGTGCAATGGAGTTGGCACCGTTAATGGATTTGGCCGATCTGATTGTTGATATTGTCGATACCGGTAATACGCTGAAAGCAAATGGTATGGAGCCGTTGGATTTAATCGCAAATGTCAGTTCTCGGCTTGTCGTAAACCGGGCTGCAATGAAGCGAAAATATCAGCGAATCCAGCAGATCATCGACCAGTTGAAAAACGCTGTGAAGGTGGCTGGATAGCATGAGTCGACCATTTTCTCTCGCCAAGCTGGACACTCAAGACGTTAAGTTCGATCGGCAATTAACCGCATTGTTGAGTTGGGACTCTGTGTCTGATCAATCTGTGGTTGATACTGTGGAAGAGATTATTTCGGCGGTGAGGTTAGAAGGTGATCTCGCTTTACTCCGTTACAATAACCGGTTTGACAATATGCAGGCCGGCTCCATGCGTGAACTGGAATTGTCGCCGGAGAAGATAGCGGATTGTCTGAAGGCGATCACTGATGAGCAACGTGATGCATTGGAGCTTGCTGCAGAAAGGATTCGCCGATATCACCAGCACCAGAAACAGGACTCCTGGTCGTATACTGAGGAGGATGGGACTGTTCTCGGTCAGAAGATAACAGCATTAGAGCGGGTTGGGGTGTATGTCCCCGGCGGTAAAGCCGCCTATCCATCAACGGTGCTGATGGATGTTATTCCCGCCAAGGTGGCGGGTGTCGAAGAAATTATTATGGTTACGCCAACACCGGGTGGTGAGCTTACAGATGTGGTGATAGCGGCGGCGGCTATTGCAGGTGTTGATCGAGTGTTTACTGTCGGCGGAGCACAGGCTGTTGCGGCATTGGCTTACGGTACTGAGAGCATTCCCAAAGTTGATAAAATTGTCGGCCCTGGGAATATATTCGTAGCAACAGCTAAGCGCCAGGTTTTCGGTCAAGTGGGTCTGGATATGATTGCCGGTCCATCGGAAATTCTGGTGATATGTGATGGTCAAACTGATCCCGACTGGATTGCAATGGATTTGTTTTCGCAGGCTGAACACGATGAAGATGCACAGTCTATTTTGATTTGCCCCGATGCCGAGTTTATTGACAGAGTAGAGCAGAGTATTAATACGCTTTTACCAACGATGGAGCGCGCGCCTATCATTGCTGCATCGTTAAGTCGCCGGGGTGCGTTGATTAAAGTGAATGATATGGCTCAGGCTCTCGAGGTGTGTAATCGTATTGCTCCTGAGCACTTGGAGTTGTCAGTGGCAGACCCGCAGGCATTGTTGCCTTCGATTAAGCATGCGGGGGCTATTTTTATGGGGCGTCACACCTCTGAGGCCGTGGGTGATTACTGTGCGGGTCCGAATCATGTCTTGCCGACCTCAGGTACGGTAAGATTCTCGTCGCCTTTGGGTGTTTACGACTTCCAAAAACGTAGTTCCATTATTCATTGCTCTGAAGAGGGTGCCTCGACACTTGGAAAGACCGCCTCAATACTGGCGAGAAGTGAGTCGTTAACCGCGCATGCACGGTCGGCTGAGTTTAGAATAATTAACGATTAAATCTCGCTTAGTTTCAGGGTTGGGTTGTCGGTTGTGGTCGGCTTCCCATGACAACGCTGATATTAATTTGTTTCCCTTTCCTCAGTATTTCAAAAGCGACGGTT
>CAYNZI010000455.1:0-3057 GCA_964401565.1 uncultured Spongiibacteraceae bacterium | reverse complement strand
ACGGATACAAACGAGGCATTTGCCGCATCCAGCCGGTCAACGAGCTTGGCAAAATCACCCAGTGATCTGGTCAACCTGTCGATCTTGTAAACCACAATCTGGTCCACCAGCCCGTCATCGATATCCCGCATCAAACGCTTCAGCGCCGGTCGTTCCAGTGTGCCGCCAGAAATGCCGCCGTCGTCATACTTATCGGTCAGCGCAACCCAGCCCTCGTGCTTCTGGCTGGTGACATAAGCCTCGCAAGCTTCGCGCTGTGCATCCAGCGAGTTGAACGCCTGATCCAGCCCCTCCTCGGATGATTTACGCGTGTATATGGCGCAGCGGACTTTGATCATGCGCCAGTTGCTCCGGCACGGGTCAGGCCAAAGAATCTTGGGCCGGACCAGCCGGCACCGGTGATCTTTTTGGCAATCGCGGTCAGCGAGCGATATTCTCGGCCATCCATTCGAAAGCCTCGTTCCAGCACTTCAACCTGATAAGTCCGTCCGTTCCATTCCCGCACCAGATAGGCACCCGTTGCAACCTTGCGCGGGACAGCCAGTTTGGGCGGCTTGCCTTTGATGATGGATTGCAGGGCACGTTTAATATCAGTCGGCAATCCACCGCTCCGCTTTGCCTGCACCTCCCAGCTCAGCGCCCGATGCATGAAGCTGGTCGACAAGTGTTTGGGAGGTGGACGTCCATAAACTGTGCGCCACTCATCCTGGATTTTGGAACGGTCAGGACTGGCGAGGCCGGGGTTGTGTGATGTCATCGTACCGCCACCTCTGGGCTGGATTCTATCCGGTAAACAGTAACCCCGTCACGCGGTGACTTTGACGTGACGACTAAATGCCCTTCTTTGCGCAACCCCGACAGGGCCGCCCGCACCGTATGTTTTTGCCAGCCCAGAGATTTGCAAATAGTTGGTGTACGCGCGCCCTTCGGCATCTTCAGCAGCGTGATCAACCGGACCTTTTTTGTTCGGGTCGTTTGGGTTAAAATAGTTTTTTGCACGCCTTTGCCTTCGGCTTTTTCTGTTGGCAAAGTTACAGGAATTGGGTTCGTTGCATTTGGCATATTATTCTCCACTCGATCGGCCCAGATAATTCCAGAGCCTTGTACCAGGTGAAGCCCGCGATGCGGGGCAATGTGTGAAATTACGTCATTAACGCTTGCACTGGCGAACAAGTCCAGTGCCCCCCTAGTCTTCCGGACAAACCGCAATTAGCCGTGCTGTTGCGGCCAGCACCATGGTAACCCTGTCAACTTCAGCCCGAATTAACGCTGCTGCGTTTTCCAAATCCTTGATAGTGCAGCGCAGGGACTGCCCTTCCACCGCCATTCCCGCAGCGTCTTCCAATAACGCTGTGAGGTCGGCAAATGCCCCTGAAATATTATCGCGAATACGTTTATGTTCCATATCCACACACACGCTTGCCCTGAGACTGAAGTCCAGTCAAAGTGACAAAAACGGCCCTTAGCCGACCTTGTGTGTTTTGCAACGAACTGCGTCCCCCCGCAAAAAGCGGACATGCCGCATCGACAGAACAGGCGGGGCTGAGGCGAGAAGGTTTGACTTTCCGATTGGGGACTAGATGCTTGCAAGAGGTGCGCGCGGCATAGGGGCCTACCCGAATGGTCGGCCGACCTGGGCTAAAGCCTTTTTTTGGGTTGAGTTCGCTCACTGCCCACCAGTTTAATAAAGCTTTAAGTTTATTAAGGGGGGCAGTTAGTAATTATGAAACCACTTTAATCAATCCTACCAATGGGTTTAAATTAGTGGGGAAGTTAAATGGGAAATGCGGTAGTTACCGTATACTCGGGTTCTGGGTATGCTATTTCAGATGAAATTACGGGAGATTTTTATGGTGGGAATTTTCTATTTACCACGGACAGAAGTGACGGGACATTCGCAGGGAAAGCCGAATACCTAAACATCAATTTGCTTCGTTTTCCAGGTGGGGAAATGACTGAAAGGCATTTTGATGTTAACAATCCGGATGCTATTCCCGAGGGTGAAAGCCGTGAAACATTGACAGATTACTTATCGTTTGTTGGTGAGAATGATATAACGCCCGTCATTGTAATTCCAATAAAGAAATATATTAAAGACGGTATTTCAATAGAAGAAGCCGCTGCAGAAATATTCAACTTTGTTCAACGCGTTACCAATGGGGAATTTGGGAATGTCACAATCGATACATTCGAAATTGGCAACGAATACAACATAGATATTTTGCAAGTTACGGGGGCGGAATATGGCGCGTATGCCGCTGCCTTTGCTTTGGCTATAAAAGCAGCGTCTGTTTATGAGGTCGATGTAGCGGTGCAAGCCGGTTCGCATTGGGGATGGCAAGAAATTGGCGTTGCTGACAATGTAGAAATAATGGATGCCTTTATTGCGGCAGGTGCTCTAGATGCGGTGGATATACTCTCATTTCACACGTATCCACGCGATTTCAGCGATGTTGAAGATCAATTAGAAACAACTATGGCGGAATCAGTCATAAACGATTGGAACAATGCGACTGGAAGGGAGTTAGAAGTTTTTGTATCAGAGTGGAATCTATTTAACAGTTGGGACCAAACTCTCCGAGAAAACTATGGGCTGGCGCAAGCTTCAACCCTGATAAAAATGACATCGGAAATGCTCAAAATGGGAGTCGATATGACGGCCCTTTGGGCGATCCAACAAGCCACAAAAACAGAACTGTCCGGTGCCGAAGGAGATGCAGACATTCGGATTGCAGGTGAAGTTTATCGTATGCTTTCTGAAAGCACTATAGGGACAAAAGTTCTAGATATTCCCAACAATATTATTGGGAATGGACAAGTTGCCGTCTATGCATTTGAGAGCAAATCAAAAACTGTAGTGTTTCTGTCTGCTCTAGATCTAATTGATGACACAACATCATTTTCTGTTGAGCTAAACCTTAGCAGTATACTTTCAAATTTTTCATATGTGTGGGGGGAGAAGCTATCAACAGATGTTCCCTTTTATTGGCAAAATGCTGCCCCAACGCTTACTACATTTTTTCCCTCGCTTACTGTGAACGGTGACATATCAAATGT
>CAYNZI010000454.1:0-3060 GCA_964401565.1 uncultured Spongiibacteraceae bacterium | reverse complement strand
ACACCAACGGCGCATATTACCAGATCCGCGTTAATACTGGCGCCGGTTTTTCTTGCTGCCTTACTGAAGCCGTCAAAGTCCAACAGATAGTTGATGGAGTAGACATGGTCAAGTCCATCGCTCTGAATAGGCAAAGTTATAGTATCTACCCCCAGCGCCAAAACCAGTTTGCTGTAGTGGATACTGGTGGCGACATCACCCACTTAAATCAGTTTCGCAGTCATGTCGATACCCACTACCTCGGTCATGGTCCATGACGCTGGCTTTGAGCATGCGAGCCATGCTGTCCGCGCCGAGCTGGGCCAAATCATTGGCTTCGGTATTTTTGGTGTAGCCAGTGGATAGCATAGGCTTGGAATAGGAACGACCGTCGTCGTTGGTAATCAAGATCATCGGAGTCTTGCTATCGTGCTTGATAAACTCCCTAGCCAGTGTATATCCAGCAAGACCGGCACCCAGAATAATCACATGGGCAACCGGCTCAGCTAGTTCGATCATTTTGAAGTCGCCTTTGCCCACGCCGCATTCGGGACAAAGCCAATCGTCAGAAATATCCTCCCATTGGGTGCCCGCCGCAATTTCTGAACCTGAGTCACCGGTGATCTCGTCATAAACCTAGCCACAAACAATACATTCTCATTTACTCATTGATTTTAACGCCTAATGTTAATATCGACATCAAACTATGGGAAATACACTGTAACGCCCCACCTAGGCCAAATTGACATCGAGGACTCAATCCTCGATAAGATCGTAGTCTTCCTTGGTTGCGCCACAATCCGGGCAGAACCAATCCTCCGGCAAGTTCTCAAACAGCGTGCCCGCAGGGATGCTATTATCTGGATCACCCTCCGTCTCATCGTATACGTGACTACAAAATCTACATTGCCATTTACGCATTACTCACCTCACTTCATTGTCTTTTCTTTACCAATATTCAGTACTGGTTATTAAGCCAACGCGGGTATTGGCCACAAGGGTAGACCAGCTCCTGTTATATGGATTCGTCGATAACGACGATGTCATCATCGCTGACCCAGATGATAATTTGGTCGAAAACATAGGCATGTAAAATCATGAAACATCGCGTTCTTTTTATTACCGGGGCAGGCAGTGGTATGGGTCAAATGACAGCCCAGCAAGCACTCGATAATGGCTGGAAGGTTGCTGCCTTGGACCTAAACTCCGAGGGCCTAAATCTGCTCGGAGACAGTGACAAGTTGCTGAAAATCGCACTGGATGTCACTGATCATCAAGCCGTGGTTACCGCTGTAGAACACTGTGAAAATACTCTTGGCCCGATCACTCGCGTAATCCACGCCGCTGGCATTATGCCTCTTGGTGAGCTCGTCGAGCAGCCGCGGGACTTGATCATTAAAATCATGGACATCAATTACGGTGGCATGGTCAATGTGGCAGACAGCGCGGTCAAGAAAATGCTGAATCGTGGCCAGGGGGAGTTTGTCTGCTATGCCTCCATGGCCGGGCACTGGCCCACCATGTACATGGGTGCCTATAACGCCGCCAAACACGCCGTCGCGGCGTTTGCTGAAGTGCTGTATCACGAAACTCGTAATTCCGGGGTCAGAATCGTTTGCGTCTGCCCACCCATTGTCGCCACACCCTTGCTAGAACAAGCACGTGATACCGTATGGCCAAAACTGTTTGATTTCTTTCCTGCCCTGGAGCCTCAAGTCGTGTTGGGCGCAGTTGAAAAATCGCTAACCCGTCGTCGCGGGCTATGGGTATTCCCTGGTCCTATGACATACCTCTCTTGGGTGCTGCGCCGCTGGTGTCCGTCATTACTATGGAAAGTTGTACATTGGGCAGAGAAAAAATAGGCCCTATGATTGAATCCCGCGCGAGTATCAAAGCAGCAGATATAGCAACGGGGAAATTGGAATCCACAATAGGTCCACTAAATGCCATTAAGTAATACTACTTTCCGGTATCATCGTGTTTATGCCGTCACAACCGAAGCACCAACCACAAGCACACCATCACCAATAAACCGATCACCAGATGAAGTAAATAGATGCCCGTCAACAGATAATAGAGTATGAAGAAATCGTTAGCCTACGGCGTGAGCCCCGCGTTGAGGTTTCCGGTGTATTCAAAATGTTTGACGACCGAAAATCCCGGGCATGTGAGGTCTATCAGGAGTGCGGTGAAGAGCAGTTTCGGTGAAGGTGCCAGCTCAGGAGAACACACCCAGATAGGCCGCGATGGTGACCAAGGAAGCGACCACTACCCAGAGGTCACAGCACGTCCTCAACGGCACAGGCGCATCGCGCACTTCCATAAAATTCTGAATTACCAGCCGGACCTTAAAAAAGGCCAGCAGCAGCATGGCAATGCCGCTCCAGATTGATGCCTGCTCAACTGACGCCTGACTCAAACCCAAAAACCAGGAGGTCAGCGTAAGTAAAATCAGCACCGCCAGTACAACCGTATTTCTGTGCCATAAATAGGATTTCATCGTTTTTTCACATCCGTCCACTAGGGCATCAGGTACAATAACGGGAACAGCACAATCCACAAAAGGTCTACCATATGCCAGTAGATAGCGCCGCTTTCAAGGGTCAATGGCGTCATGTTGTCGAATCCGAACTGCTTCAGATCGCACCATAAATACCCCAGTACTGCCACGCCAAGCAGCAGGTGAATAAAATGAATGCCCGTAAACACAAAATAGAAGGTGAAGAATTCGTTGGTCTGTGGGGTTATTCCGATATCGAATTTAGCTGTATATTCAAAATATTTGATGACGGCAAAACCCAGCCCACATAGGACGGCAAGCCCCATGCTGTTTTTGCAAATCCTTAGATGGCCGCGCCGAAACGCCTCAACAGAGGTCGCTACCAGCCAGGAGCTGGCTAACAGTAATACCGCATTCAACATGCCAAAGTGCAGATTGAGCTGCAGCCTGGACTCCTGAAACAGTTCCACATCGGCCGAGCGATACACCAGAAAAGTGATAAAGAACACGGTAAACACGGTCATATAACAAAACACAAAGACAAGGAACAGAATACTACCAAGCACGACACGTTCTAGAAA
>CAYNZI010000453.1:0-3069 GCA_964401565.1 uncultured Spongiibacteraceae bacterium | reverse complement strand
GAAAACAACAAATCTCCCGACACACAAAATCGTTTTGAGTCAATGTTGTGCAGTGGATTAAAGTCATCCGAAATTTTCTTGGCAAAGTCGCTTGCCTGTTGGCGAGTGAATGTGACGTTGCCGTTTTCGTTATTATAGTACGGGTCTATTAGCATAATGGTGAGTATTAGCCTGTCGTCATTGAAGTGCGGCATTCTACCAGTGCGGGCTGGCTTAATCACTACACTTCGGTGGTGTGGGTAAACAGGCTGACAGCATTTTTATCGGTGTTACATGCCGGAACTGTCTTCACTCCAGGTGGCTTTAGTCGATGGCTGTTTGGTGGTGCGGATAGTACGGCTTGAGAAATTGTTCTAATAGGGTATGCTTATCTCAGATCTGAACAAATACCCCCAATACACAGTTGCTCATAAAATGATCGATCCGTTCAATATATAACCTTTTAATGCTATTTCTCATCTCCCTCATAAGAAAAAGACCTTTAACTTAAAGCAGCACATTAAGTTTCATTTCTATTGCCTTGTTTTTTCTTGATTTGCCTCTTTCGCTTGTTACCGTTTACCCGACGATACCTGCATGATCGCTGCCATTTGCCGACAATTGGCGCTTATTTGCTGATTTCTTCTTGATCTATCAATACCTTCTCTCTATAGTTGCGATAGTGCCGAAAGGTGGATATATATGTGTTTTTGTGGGCTTCTAGCCCATTAATAAGGTGTTTAGAGAGAGGTAGTGGGAAACCATGCATCTGGGAAGTCATGCAATCAATATGGACGCCAAAGGGCGTCTGGCGATACCGGCGAAAGTTCGGGATGCATTGCTGTCTGAGTGTGGTGGGCGAATAGTCGTTACTGCCCACACTGAAGAGCGTTGCCTGCTCATTTATCCCGAGCAGCAATGGCAGCTATTGCTACCGCAAATAGAAAACCTTCCAAACATCAATCGTAAAGCGGCAAAAATGCAGCGCGTTTTATTGGGTTATGCAACGAATCTGGAAATCGACGAGAGTCACGGGCGTATTTTGTTGCCGCCAACGTTGCGCGAGTATGCGGGCTTAGAGAAAAAGCTCATGTTGGTGGGTCAGGGTAAGAAACTCGAGCTGTGGAGCGAGGAAGAGTGGCTCAAGTATCTCAATGGTAACGATGATGATGGTGAGGCTGTTCCGGCTGAAGTGTTGGCCCTATGCCTTTAAGTCACGGTACTAATTAATGAGCACTCATGAAACAGTATTGCTTGAAGAGACTGTTGAAGCATTGGTTATTCGGCCTTCAGGCGTTTATGTTGACGGGACATTTGGTCGCGGTGGGCATAGTCGGGGTGTCTTGGCGAAACTGGATGCGACGGGTTGTTTGTTGGGTATCGATAAGGACCCGCAGGCAATTGCCACAGGAAACGAGCTGGCAGGGCTTGATACTCGCTTTGAGATTGTACATGGGTCGTTTGCAGATACGCGAGAGCTGATTGGTCAGCGTTGGCCTCAAGGGATTGATGGAGTATTACTTGATTTGGGTGTTTCTTCCCCTCAGATCGATCAGTCGGAGCGTGGTTTTAGTTTTTTACGTGATGGCCCGTTAGATATGCGGATGAATACCGAGGCAGGAATGAGTGCGGCAGAATGGATAGCAACCGCTGCTGAGCTCGATATTGTAAGAGTGTTAAAAGAGTTTGGAGAAGAGCGTTTTGCCAAACGAATGGCTCGGGCTGTTGTGAAGGAGCGAGCCGTGTCTCCCTTTGAGACCACGCTGCATTTAGCTAAGGTGATTGCCGAGGCGCACCCGGCTTGGGAGCGAGGTAGACATCCAGCTACCAAAGCATTTCAGGCGATTAGAATTCATATCAACAATGAGTTGGGCGATTTGCAGCAGTTTTTAGATCAGGTTTTGGATGTGCTGAATATTGGCGGCCGATTGGTGGTCATCAGTTTTCACTCGTTGGAAGATCGCATGGTTAAGCGTTTTATTCGTCATCATGTGCGTGGAGATCAGTTGCCGGCGAGCGTGCCAGTAACTGAAGATCAGTTAAATCGTCGACTGAAGCAAGTAGGTAAGGCCGTTAAGGCCAGTGCTGAAGAGATAGACGGTAATGTTCGTTCCAGAAGCGCGATTATGCGAGTCGCGGAAAAAATTGCTTAGTGAATAATGTCGTAATGGGTTGGTGTTATGCACCAGTATTAAGTACAGCTAAAGATAACAATGACTCAAAGCCGCTATGAGTAAAGATAAAAACAGTGGATTGGTGTTGGTGAGCTGGCTGGATTCTGATCGGGCCAGGTTGTTAGCTGTTGTTTTGATTATTCTTGTATTAGTAGCGGCGACAGCATTGGGCGTCATTTTCAGTTCTTATAAGTCACGCCAACTATTTGGTGATTTACTGCAGCACAATAGGGAAGCGTCCCGCTTGGAAGAGGAATGGGGTCGACTGCTTTTAGAGCAGAGCACGTGGGCATCTCATTCTCGTATAGAGAGTTTGGCAAAATCTGAAATGCATATGATTGTGCCAGATCCTAAAACGATCATCGTGGTAAGACAATGATTAAGGTGGCTCGACAGGCAGTGCCGGCGTGGCGTTTTTCACTAGTGGTGGTGATGCTGGTGGCGTTAGTGTCCCTGTTGGTCTGGCAGCTATTGTTGTTGCAGGTGCTTGATACGGAGCGCGGCCACGACTTTCTTCAAGGCCAGGGAGATGCGCGTACTGTGCGGACTGAGCCTATTCCCGCTTACCGCGGTGTTATTTCGGATCGCAATGGCGAACCGCTTGCGGTAAGCACGCCGGTTGCTTCTATTTGGATTAACCCTCGGCACTTGTCAGAAGAGCAGGATCGTTGGAGTGAGCTGGCCGATGTTATCGGTATGAACCACGCCGACCTCAAAGCGAAGATCATCAATAATTCCCATAGAGGTTTCGTCTACTTGCGTCGGCATTTGTCACCAAGGCAGGCGGACGAAATTATGGCGCTAGAAATTAAAGGGGTTAATGCGCAGCGTGAATACAAGCGCTATTACCCTGCGGGAGAAGTGGCTGCCCACCTGGTAGGTTTTACCAATATCGATGACAAGGGTCAGGAGGGCA
>CAYNZI010000452.1:0-3074 GCA_964401565.1 uncultured Spongiibacteraceae bacterium | reverse complement strand
AGCCACTGCCGCCATGAACGGCGAGCCCCGATGGCTTATTAATAACCAGCAAACCCTGATCTTCGTATATGACGCTGTTAGCAAGCTGGTCTGACCAACGCCTCGGGATAGTGGGAGGCTCAGAGGGAGATGGAACCCGAATGGGGGGAATCCTTAATACATCCCCCTCTTTAACTCGATAATCGGCTTTCACCCGGCCTTTATTGATTCTCACCTCTCCCTTGCGGAATGCTCGGTAGATTCGTGTGCGGGGGACCCCTTTCAATTCACGCAGGAGAAAATTGTCCAGCCTCTGCCCGGCGTATTCGGCCTCGATAGTGAGGTGGCGAACATGCCCCCCCTGCCCTTGTTTTTCTTCACTCATAATTACTAATTTCTTTTTACATTTGAAGCGCTTAGCGATTGCTGTTATATTTGCGCGCCTGTGAGGGCACCCAGTCGACCGATTTGGCTGATTATACCCTTGGCGAATAGTGAGCCAGCCGATGAAATGCATGGCTTCGCCAACGCACTCCCCACAGACTATGCTTTAACATAAAGCAACACGACAATATTTTACGCGTGTCGGAAGCGACAGATACCAACTAAAGGCTGTCACACGAGCGGGCGAAACCCCGAAACCGACATGACAATTAACCGCGCAGTGGTACTGCCGGGATACAGAATCAGATACAAAGATTACAGCGTAGTCGCAAGTTTCAGGTGCCGCGACACTAACAAAAAGGCGGGATGAGTGCTACAAAACTTTCCCCCGGCGCTGAGTTGAAAGCTTGATCCACACATAGAGCAAGCCAAGCAACGTTTACAGAACACCTGAGCGTTATGAGTGCAAACCACTCCTAAGCCCGGTCACGAACCGGCTGTATGTCTGATTCCTACCCCGCCAGCCCTGTGCAAAAAACAGGCAAGGCAAATCATGAAAAAAATACTTATCAATGCAACTCAACCCGAGGAACTGCGTGTCGCAATGGTCGACGGGCAACGCCTCTACGACCTGGATATCGAGAACAGAACTCGCATCCAGAAAAAATCCAACATCTACAAAGCTAAAATCACCCGTGTTGAACCCAGCCTTGAGGCTGCATTTGTAGACTTCGGCGCTGACCGTCACGGCTTCCTGCCGCTCAAGGAAATTGCCAGGGAATACTTCTCTCGCAAGCCAAAAGACCAAGATGGCCGGATGAAAATCCGCGACGTAGTTAAAGAAGGCACCGAGATTATCGTACAGGTCGATAAAGAGGAGCGCGGAAACAAAGGTGCTGCCCTCACCAGCTTTATCAGCATGGCCGGGCGCTACATGGTGCTCATGCCCAACAACCCCCGCGCCGGCGGCATCTCTCGCCGCATTGAAGGCGAAGAGCGTTCGCAGTTACGCGACGCGATGAGTGGCCTGGAAATCCCCAACGGTATGGGCGTTATTATTCGCACCGCAGGCGTTGGCCGATCAACCCAGGAACTTCAGTGGGATCTCAACTACCTGGTTCAGCTCTGGGAATCAATTACTACAGCCAGCGCTGAGCGCAAGGCACCGGAACTGCTGTACCAGGAAAGTAATGTGGTTATCCGCGCCGTTCGCGATTATCTGCGTGATGATATCGATCAGGTACTGATTGATGCTCCCGAAGCCTTTGCGCAGGCCATCGACTTCGTTAAACAGGTAATGCCACAGTACGAAAACCGCATACGCATGTACGAAGACAGCATCCCCATGTTCAATCGTTTTCAGATTGAAAGCCAGATAGAAACAGCATTCCAACGAGAAGTGCGCCTGCCCTCAGGCGGTTCGATTGTTATCGACCCCACTGAGGCTCTGATATCTATAGACATCAACTCTGCAAAAGCTACTCGCGGTTCCGACATTGAAGACACCGCCCTGCAGACCAACCTTGAAGCGGCGGACGAAATTGCTCGCCAATTACGCCTGAGAGATATGGGCGGCCTGGTGGTTATCGACTTCATCGACATGCTCGCGTCTCGCAATCAACGCGCCGTTGAGAATAGAGTGCGCGATGCCCTGGAAATCGATAGAGCACGCGTACAGGTAGGGCGAATTTCACGTTTTGGCCTGCTGGAGATGTCACGCCAGAGGCTGCGCCCGTCACTGGGAGAGACCAGTGCTATTGTCTGCCCCCGCTGCACCGGGCAAGGCACTATCCGCGACACCAAATCTCTCTCCCTGTCGATTCTTCGCCTACTCGAAGAAGCGGCAATCAAGGAGCGCAGTGCAGAAGTACGAGCCATTGTGCCCGTTGATGTCGCCGCCTATCTGTTGAATGAAAAGCGCGCCGCCCTGAATGAGGTGGAGCAGGTCTCCAAAACACGTATTCTGGTCATCCCCAACCCCAACCTCGAAACGCCACACTTTGAGTTGCAGCGTCTTAGAGACGACGAAGTTACGGACCATGAGTCCAGCTACAAAGTTGAGCTGGCTGTGCCAGACCCTGAGGCAATTAGCGACAGCCACAAACCCAATATTCCGCAACAACAGGCTGCTGTACAAGCTATTGCACCGACGGCTCAAGCACCACAGGCCGCCGCCCAGAATACTACAACGCCTGAAACCGAAGCACCCAAACCAGAGCAAACAGCAGTTCAAACACAGACTCAACCGGGTCTTGTGAGTCGTTTGTTTACATCTTTATTTGGAGCATCGGAGGCTGAAGCCGAGGTAGCCAAACCGGCTGAAGCTCAAAAACCAGCACAGGCTCGTGAACGCCAAGAGCAAAAACCTCAAAACAATCGCAACCGCAACCGCCGCCGAGGGGGCCAGAATCGCAATTCGGGCCAAGACCAGGAGACGCGGGAAAATGGGGGTAATCACAAGGACGGCTCTGACAGTAATCGCAACGACAACCGGCGCGGGCAGCAAACCAGACGCCGCAATGATAGCGACGACAAGGGCAGTAATAATGTCCATGCTGAAAACCAGAGAAATGGTAACGTCAGAGAGGAATCGAGTAACGAATCTTCCGATCAAGGCAGCAACAAGCCACGTAAACGCCCTAGCGAAATGAAGCGCTCAGATGCGCCACGCCGCAAGCGCAGCCGTGGCAAGAGGCCTGAAACTGTGGAAA
>CAYNZI010000451.1:0-3086 GCA_964401565.1 uncultured Spongiibacteraceae bacterium | reverse complement strand
TAAGGGTGTCTCTTTCTACTCTTGAAACTGAAATTCCTTTGCTTGAAACAACTCTTCGTCTCGAACAGAGTGACTATCTTGATAATTTTTACAGCACAATAAATCGATATTTTACGGCGTTGGGTAGCCATGAGTTTGCCCTTGGGCGCGGGTTGGATACGTCTGGACACCGCCCAGTTTATTTCCTTAAAGTGAAGTTTCGAGGGCGGGATGTAAGTGAGATTGACCTTGATAAGGTCTTTAGTGAGTCCGATCGAAGGGCGCTAGGCTTATCTGTTTTTTTATCGTCACTAGATGCTATGAGCGGAAATGATCTTGCGAAAACAGTGATTGTTTTTGATGATCCTGTGACTTCTTTCGATGATCATCGCGTTACTCAAACACATATGAAGATGATTGAACTATCTGAGCGTTGTGAGCAAATTATCCTACTAAGCCACTTTAAAGAGGGTATCGCACAATTTCTGCAAACGCATGCTTTTGGCAATCGTCATTCTATAAAGTTAATTACGATCACCAAGGATGCGAATTCATCTAGGTTGGAAGTGAGCGATATCGATAATTTCCTGCTGTCACGGCATGATGAATGTCGAGAAGATATTATTGACTTTATCGAGCGGAGGGTACAGCGACTTAAACATCGTCCTAGAGTTTTTCTTGAGGCGGAACTTGCTTACCGCTTTGGAAAGCAAATACGTGAGTATAATATTAGTAACCAAAGCTTGGGTCATCGTATAGATGGGTTGCTGGAAAATAGTGTGGTCAGTGAGGCTATCTCAAATGAATTACACCGCTGGCGTGAAGCGTTAAACCCAGAACATCATATGTTCCCTGGTAGTAATATAGAAGACCAGAGAAATACAGCTAGAGTTTTTTTGCAGTTTGTTTTTCATGATTTAGTACCTGCTAATTAGCTCAGTAAATATTTATTGATCCACAAGGAAGTTATTGCTTGTGAGCATACAAACACAAAAGCTAATCTATCACCTAACCTGTATCGATAATTTGGCTTCTATATTAGATAGAGGTATACAGCCAAGGAGTGCATTAAGTGGTTATGTAGATATTGCTGACGGCGAAATAATCGAATCACGCCAGAAGCTTGGGCTGGAGAATTACGTCCCGTTTCACTTTTTTGGCGGCAATCCGTTTGATGGCAGGGTACAAAAGGATCATCCCGAAAAAGAGTTTGTATTGATCACGGTGCGGCGAGAACATGCGAGTGCACAAAACTGGCAAATCATCCCTCGGCATCCGCTCGCGGATGAAGACATTAAGCTAATGGATTATGCGGAGGGTTTCAGTACAATTGATTGGGCTAAAATGAATGAACGCAATTACAGTGACGATCATTCTAAAAGCGTCTGTATGGCCGAGTGTTTATCACCGGATGTAGTTCTTCCAGAGCGATTTTTTAGTTGTTATGTGGCCAACAGCAGCAATCAGAAAACCGTATTGGAGTCCTTGAACGCCGCAGGCTATGATAAGCACGTCAATATTAATGAAGGTATGTTTGTAAAACGCTAATGAACCATTATCCTAACCTCAACCCAGAGAAAGCCTTGATCTGGCGTATTGTCCATAGGGATAATTTACCCTGGATTCTGGAAAATGGCCTGCACTGTGCGAATAGTAGTGAGGCAGCGCCGAACTGGGTCAATATCGGCAATGCTGAATTGATTGACCGTCGCAGCCGTAAAGCCGTGCCCATTGAGCCGGGCGGGGTGTTAAGCGACTATGTGCCATTTTACTTCACGCCATTCTCGCCGATGATGTACAATATTTATACAGGCCGGGGCGAGGTTCATCAGCGGCTCAACGAAGATATTGTAATTTTGGTCTCTACCCTACATAAAGTAGTAGCTGAAGGTTATCCCTTTGTTTTTTCAGATCGGCATGCGTATGTGGCCACCGCGCAGTTCTTTAGCAATGTGGGTAGGCTCGACGCTATTGATTGGTCGTTGTTGCAGGCCAGAAATTTTCAGCGCAGTGCCGATGACCCGGAGAAAATTGAACGCTACCAGGCCGAAGCATTAATCTGGAAGCACCTGCCAGTAACCGGTTTGATAGGTGCTATTTGCTATACCGATGAGCTAAAATTACAACTAGAGCAGCAAGTCGCACAACGTGGGCTAGCGCTTGATATACATAAAATGAAAGGGTGGTATTTCTAATGATTCGTTATACACAAGGTAACTTGCTTGATGCCGATGTAGAAGCTGTCGTTAATACCGTCAATACCGTAGGCGTAATGGGTAAAGGTATTGCGTTGATGTTTAAAGAGCGGTTCCCCAAAAACATGGTCGACTACGCCAAGGCCTGTAAGGCTAAAGAAGTGCGGACGGGAAAAATGTTTGTCACTGAAACAGAGGAATTGATGGGGCCTCGTTGGATTGTTAACTTTCCTACCAAGCAACATTGGCGAGCGCCCTCAAAAATGGAATGGATTGTTGATGGGCTCCAAGATTTAAGACAGTTTTTAATAGCTAACAAAGTGAAATCTATTGCCATCCCCCCTTTAGGTGCCGGTAATGGTAAGTTGGGGTGGAGTGATGTTAAGCCTGAAATTGAGAAGGCGCTGTCAGACCTTACTGATATCGACATTATCGTTTTTGAGCCTACGACTAAATATCAAAATGTAGCTAAGCGAGCAGCAGTGAAAAAGCTAACACCTGCCCGAGCGATGATTGCTGAGCTGATCCGCCGTTATTGGGTTTTGGGTATGGAGTGTAGTTTGCTTGAAGTTCAAAAGCTTGCTTGGTTTCTTGAGCGTGCTGTCGAAAAAATGGCTCCTGATAATCCGTTGGATTTACGCTTTGAAGCTAATATCTATGGCCCTTATGCTGATAGGTTGCGCCATCTATTAGAGAGTTTAGATGGCAGCTATTTGCATTGTGATAAGCGGATTAGTGATGCGGGTCCCTTAGATGTTATTTGGTTTGAGGATAAGCAAAAGGATTATCTGCAAACATATCTCTCTGGTAATGAAATGAAGCCTTATCTTGAGGCGTTAGAATCCACTTCAAAATTGATAGATGGTTTTGAGTCACCTTTTGCGATGGAGCTGCTTTCTACAGTTGATTGGT
>CAYNZI010000450.1:1628-3086 GCA_964401565.1 uncultured Spongiibacteraceae bacterium | reverse complement strand
CCACCTTGATTGTTAGTGGCATGCCGATTTTACAGGCAGCTCAAGCCACATTGGGAGAACCACTGAGCGACGATGCCGATGTTCAGGAAGGGCTAATGGAAGCCGTTCGTGCGACATTCGGTGAAGACTAACGGACTCTCTGACTCATGCTTGAATGGTTGGAATTTGAAGAAAATGTTGGTCGGTTGTGGCACCGCTGGGCTTCCTCGCACAGTACCAGTTTCCCAAACTACCCCAATGCAGCTGTTAGCCTGGAAAGTATTTCGGGGCCGCTAGCCGTTTTTTTCCGCGCCGGTGGCGGTTCAGCTGGAGTTGCGGTTGCGTCGATCGCTGCACGGTCTTCTTCCCATCGGCTCAATTTACGCCAACGTCTCGGCTTCGATGAGGAAACCTTGGATCAGGCCCGACTAGACGAAGAAAATTTACTATTACCGCCGCAGATAGCGCTGTTTAACGACCCTATACTCAATCGTGACTTATATTTTTGGCTCGCGGCCATGCTCGCGGCCATGATACCTGTCACGATTTTTAAAGACCCGCTGCGACAAAATATCAGCGCACTGCGTCAGGTGGTTGCGGCCAGTCACCGCGTACTTAATGAATTCCCCGGACTGCGGTTACGGCACCAGCGTCTGCAACAGGAAATGTTGTCAATGCGGCCTGATCGTTCATTGCCGCCCACAGAAGCGGCGTTGGAAGCAGTGATTTGTCGGTTGTTAGGATCCGAAGATCCTTTGCCGGAACAAGCCGTGCCTTATTATGACGCGGTGCTGGACCCCTCAGTCAGCTTGCGAGAGTACCGCGCACCACCGAATTATCGACAGCCTTTACCCGTTCCGTTATGGGCCAATCTCGACCATCTCAGTAGGGTCGGTGAAGACCGTAGCGATGACGATGAACAGGCGGAACCACCACCATCCGCCGCTGAGCAAACCAGCGATAAGCGCAAAGCTGAGCGCCGCCGTCAGGACCAGTCTGAGCGCGATGATCCATTGGTGTTCAATCGCTTCGAGAAGATTTTATCATTCGCCGAGATGGTCAACGTCAACCGTATGATTGACGATGAGGAAGATAAGAACGCCAAAAGCAATGCCGAGCAGATGGACGAAATCACCCTTAGTCCCAATCAGCAACGCGCTGCATCACAACTCAAAATGGACCTGGACTTATCGCCGGCCGCCGCAGACGGAGAGAAACTGCGCGGCGAATACACCTACCCCGAGTGGAATTACCGTAAGCACGCTTATCAACCAAGTCACTGCCGAGTATTAGCAGCTAACCACGAGGAGGAGGGTGACCACACGGCTATCGACGAAGCGACCCGCCGGCGTATCCGCCGGGTAAGGCAGCAATTTGAAGCGCTGCGTCCTCGTAGAGAATGGCTGCGAGGTCAGGTCGATGGCAATGAGCTGGATATGGATGCGGTGGTTCGCGCGCACTGCGATCTTGCCGCTGTGG
>CAYNZI010000450.1:0-1618 GCA_964401565.1 uncultured Spongiibacteraceae bacterium | reverse complement strand
GATAGCAGCGCTGGGTTGTATATGGCGACACGGGCACAGGCACGAGACCTGGCCATTTCTATTTTGATCGATGTCTCCCTGTCCACTGATGCTTGGGTAGAAGACCGTCGTGTGATTGATATTGAAAAGGAAGCGCTGTTGGTACTGGCGCACGGGCTGGCCAGTTGTGGTGACGACTACAGTATTCAGAGCTTTACCTCGCACCGCCGTCACCGGGTGTGGGTCAATACCCTGAAAGGCTTCGACGAGCCCATGAATGAAATCACCGAGCGCCGTATTGCTGCACTCAAACCTGGTCATTATACGCGTATGGGGGCGGCTATTCGCCACACGGCCGCCGAGTTGAGCAAGCGCCCCAACCGCCACCGATTATTGCTGGTACTCAGCGATGGCAAGCCCAACGATAGCGACTATTATGAAGGTCGTTATGCGGTTGAAGATACCCGCCGCGCCATTATGGATGCCCGGCAGCAAGACCTGAAAGTCTTCGGCATTACAATCGATCGCGATGCACAGCAATATATTGGCCATCTGTTTGGTCGCGGTGGCTACGCTATGGTGCATAAGCCGGAGCATCTCTCGCAGGCATTGCCCAGAATTTACCAACAGATAATAGCCACCTGACATGACACGGCAACTACCCCCACAACAATCATCCTCCGGCACCTTGCGAAAAACGATTGCACTGATCGCGGGTATCGCTATTTGCACGTTGATTATTACACCCTTCGCACTCGCCATTAATCGTTTCGACTGGGGTGTTGGCTTGTTGTTGGTCGCTCCCTTGTTAGTTTGGTTATTGTTGCGGGTGGGTAGGGCATTGGAGCGCTGGGCACACAATGAACCGAATGGTCTACCGCCTGATCCTGACTTTCCCGACGAACTTACAGATGAGGTATCATCCGACCTTCCAAACGATCCGGGTTAGCGGGCTAATTTAACGGAGCAGCGAGGTAAGCAAAAAATATCAGCAGCACTGTTGTCAGTAAGAGACAGATAAAACCACTTTTCCAGCCACCGCTGGAAACCCGTAAATTAAGATACACCATTAATATTTGTTGGACTTTGAACGCAGCAGTGACAAGCACCAGCGCGATGCCCCACAGTGGCAACGGCAACCATCCCGCATGACTGTTCAATTGGGCGGACCACATAGATAGCAGTGTCAGCGCCATCAACAGTAGCCAGGTTTTTAACAAACGTTTATTGCCGGGAAGTGTTTCGCTCATGTCTACCTCAGCAGATAAAGTAATGGGTAAAGCAGCACCCAGATCAAGTCGATCAAATGCCAGAAAGCGGTGACTGTTACAACATTTACCTGGGAAGTCTTCCAGCAAGCTAGCGCCAATAAACCCAGCCCAAACAGTACATGGGCGAAGTGAAATGCTGTTAGCAAGTAATAGTAGGTAAAAAAAGTATTGGTTTCGGGAGTCAGTCCTGCGCTCAGTTTATCGGCGTATTCTAGTAGTTTTATCACGCAAAAAACTACACCTAAGCCCATGGCTGCACCGAGCCACTGACGGCACCGGCGTCGCTTGTTATCTGCAATAGCTTGTATCGCCAGAGCGGCAAACAGACCGCTGGTGAGCAGCACCATGGTGTTAAGGCCACCGGTTAT
>CAYNZI010000449.1:0-3087 GCA_964401565.1 uncultured Spongiibacteraceae bacterium | reverse complement strand
TTGCCAATGTGTACCGTGACCTTACCAGGAAAGTTTATCAATCTTCCTGCAGGCCAATACTCGCCAGCGTTCAGGGCTATAGGGACTACGGGCACACCCGCGGCAACGGCAATATTGGCGCCGCCGCGCGCGTATTTGGTTTCTACTCCCGGTTTTGTTCGGGTGCCTTCCGGAAATATTAACACTGAAATACCATTATCCAAATGCTCTTTACCCTGGATCTGCGTTTGTCTTAACGCTTGTTTGGGGCTGCCACGATCGATCGCAATGGGGTCGGTGAGCCGTAACCCCCAACCGAAAAAGGGGAAATTGAGTAGTTCCTTTTTTAATACAATAGCAATGGGTGCCAAATAATATTGAAGAAAATACGTCTCCCATTGGCTTTGATGTTTAGAAAGTGCAACGTAAGGTCCGGAAGGGAGGTTTTCTTTGCCGAAAACCTCTACATCGAGACCGCAGGTACACCGTAGCCAGAATATGGAAAAACGATTCCAATACAAGATGTAGTTACTGCGGATAGAGTATGGGAAAAAACTGAAAAACAAAATGCCAGTCGTGCCAAACCAGACGATTGACAGCCAATAACCCAGATAAAAAAGAGTGGCCCGAAGGCCTAAAAATAATGTGATCATAGTGTTTTTACTAATGCATCAGCCGCCTCAGCCAAATTAGCATAGACGGTTAATCCTGAGAATGCGGTATTGTTACCAGCGTTAATTTTGGCGAGTGTTTTCTCGCCCTTACCTGTTCTTACTAGTATCGGAGTACAGCCTTTTCCAAGTCCGGCCTCTAGGTCACGTATGGAGTCGCCAATAAAAAATGCCCCTCGAGCTGAAATGCCAAGCTCTCTTTCCATGGTATCAATCAGCCCCGCTCTCGGTTTGCGACATGTACATCCGTCGTCAGGGTGATGCGGGCAATAGTAGATTCCCGCAATCTCTCCGCCGGCATTTTTAACCAGGGCATTCAGCTTATCGTGCATGGACTCAAGCTCGTCCAGGGAGAAAAGCTGACGCCCTATCCCTGACTGATTGGTTGCAACGACGATGGTAAAACCCGCCTTGTACAACATGCCGATAGCGTCAATACTGCCGGGGATCGGTATCCACTCATCGACGCTTTTTATGTAGGCGTCGGAGTCTTCGTTGATTACGCCATCGCGGTCGAGGATTACCAAATGCATATTATTTTGCCGGAACCAACAGTGAAATATCAGCGACTTCCAAAAACAGACTGCGTAAGGATTTTAGTAGAGCAATGCGATTATTCTTCACCGCTTCGTCATCGACCATAACCATGACGTCGTCAAAAAATGCATCAATCGGTGCGCGCAATTCAGCCAGTGAGGCGAGAGCGTCACTGTACTTTCGGTTGGCAAATAGTGGCGCCAACTGCTCTGTTTTTTTCTGTACCAATTCCGCCAAAATCTTCTCGGAGTGTTCTACCAGCAATGTATTGTCGACAGAGCCGATAGCGTCCTGATTGTCTATTTTGGCGAGGATGTTCGACACTCGTTTGTTGGCTGCGGCCAAAGCCTGGGCCTCAGGTAACATGCTAAAACTATGCACAGCTTTAACACGCTGATCGATATCCAAGGGTTGAGATAGGCCTTTTTCCGCCACCGACATAAATACTTCCGCGTCGATTTTTTCTTCTTCATACCAAGCTCGAAAACGCTCAATCATATAATTTAAAACAGCCTCAACGAGGCCTTCTTCGGCAGATAAGTTGCTGTGTTGCTGTTGTGCTTGTTGAAGTAAAACCCTTAAGTCCAGCGGTAGTTCTTTCTCGACAATAATGCGCAATACACCGAGTGTGGCACGTCGAAGGGCAAAGGGATCTTTTGAACCAGTAGGCGGTTGGCCGATGCCAAATATGCCCACAATGGTGTCCAGCCTGTCGGCCAGTGCGACGGCACATCCTGTTAAGCTTTCAGGTAGCTGGTCACCGGAAAATTTTGGTAAATACTGGTCGCGAATAGCGTTTGCTACTTCGTTCTCTTCACCTTGAGCCAGCGCATAATATCGGCCTGCGATACCTTGCATTTTGTCGAACTCCAACACCATGTCCGATACGAGGTCGGCTTTGGACAACTCGGCAGCACGGCTTGCGTAGGCGCTATTGCAATTGATGGACTCTGCAATTGATGCGGCCAAAATCATCATTCGCTGAGTTTTTTCGTACAAAGTTCCGAGCTGGGCTTGGAATACGATGGATTTTAATTTTTCTACACGTGTATCCAGGGCGATTTTTTTGTCGGTTTCAAAGAAGAACGCCGCGTCGCTCAGTCGCGGGCGAATCACTCGCTCGTTACCACTAATGACCTGACTGGGGTCTTGGCTGACGATGTTCGAAACAGTGATAAAATTGGGCATTAAGTTGCCATTTTTATCTTCCACATGAAAATATTTTTGGTGTTCTTTCATTGATGAAATGAGTGCTTCAGCGGGCACGTCCAGAAAACGGCTTTCGAAGCTGCCGGTCAGCGCTACGGGCCACTCAACGAGTCCGGTCACTTCATTGAGAAGATTTTCATCTATCACAGCAGCTCCGCCGAGCTTTTTTCCTTCAGCAATCACTTGCTCTCGAATCATTGCTTTACGGGTTTCAAACGCCGGGATGATGTGGCCGCTTTGCTCCAATAAGGTTGCGTATGAAGCCGGGTTAGCGATATCCAGTGTTGTATCACAGTGAAAGCGATGACCGCGAGTGGTATTGCCGGCATTGAAACCCAAAATGGAACACTCAATAATTTGGCTACCTTGCATCATAACAATCCATTGCACAGGGCGGACAAACTCAATTCGCTCTGTACCCCAGCGCATACGTTTGGCTATAGGTAATTTATCTAACGCGTTTTGAACAATTGAAGGTAATAGTTCCGTAGCGGATAACCCCGTTTTTAGGGTTCTATATACCAGCTTTTCGGCCTTACCATCATTCTCGACGTGTACATCGCCAATACTGACACCATTTCTTTTGGCGAAAGACTCGGCAGCCTTGGTCGGTTTTCCATCGGCGTCGAAGGCGATTTTCTTCGGAGGACCCCAAGCAACAATTTCTTTTTCGGGCGTTTGACTCTCTAAG
>CAYNZI010000448.1:0-3098 GCA_964401565.1 uncultured Spongiibacteraceae bacterium | reverse complement strand
AAATGAATATCGCGTTCAACACCCAATGACAAAGATTCGCTGGCACCTGCCCATACTTTTGTGGCCGTTAATTCATCGCCCTTTGAATACAACTGATGTGTTTCAAAATAGCGGAATCCATACGCTAATAGCTTTTGTGATTCAGCCTCTCTACCCGACTGACTCTTCGCACCCATCACAACTGAAATCAATCGCATGCCATTTCTTTTTGCTGAAGCGACAAGACAAAAGCCGGCCTCTTCGGTATGCCCGGTTTTCAGACCATCAACGCTATCGTCCTTCCATAACAAGCGGTTACGATTAGTTTGTCGTATATTGTTATACGTGTAATCGGGCTGACTATAGAGCGCATACTCTTTAGGGTATTTCAATATTGCCTTTGACAAAATCGACAAGTCACGCGCTGTCATATAGTGCTCAGAATCTGGCAGTCCATGGGCATTAACAAAATGGGAACCCGTCATACCAAGAAGCCCGGCATGCTGATTCATCACATCGGCAAATGCACTCTCACTGCCCGCAAGGTGTTCTGCAACCGCAACGCTGGCGTCATTGCCCGACGATATCACAACACCTTTATGTAGCTCTTCCAAATTCACCTGTTTGCCAACCTCTATCCACATCAGTGAAGATCCGGCAAATATAGGATTTTGTGCCCAGGCGTTTTTGCTAATCGTAACCATATCCGTGTTAGCAACGTTACCCTCAGCTAATTCATACGACAAAACATAACTGGTCATCAGTTTAGTTAAGCTCGCCGGAGGCAGCTGTTCATCCGCATTTTTCTCGGTAATCACCCGACCACTATCAGCATCAATAAGGATATACCCGCTGGCGGCAATATGTGGCGGCGCAGGAATAACAGAAGGGGCGGCGGCAACCCAGTGGGCGAAAAAGAGTGAGCTAACAATAATCAGGTATTTATGCATATTGTGGTGTTATCGTTGATGATTAAAATAACGTTAAACTAACGCGAGTTATCGTGCCGATCACATAAGATAATATCACGGACGTATTAATTTCGGTTGCGAAAAATTCAATGCGACCAATTTTTCACTGACTTTCTCGGCCAACTCCAATGTCGCTATGGGTCCTAATTGTACGCGATAAAATCCGACGGGCTGGCTAGGGTTAATAGCGACAGAATGCTCTGTGTTGGTCAACAACTCGGCTCGCAATTTATTCGCCAGAGCCAAGCTCTTAAATGCCGCGATCTGCAAAAAATAGCTACCCACCGGAGCCTGCGCAACAGATTGAACAGACGCAAGAACAGACGCGGGAGCTGTATCAGGTTCAACCGTCTCAACCAATACTCGGGCTGTGCCTTTCTCTGCGTAGCCAAGTTTTACCGCTGCAGCATAGGATAGATCGATAATGCGATCGCTGTGAAATGGCCCCCGGTCATTAACCCGAACAATGGCCGTGCGATTATTATCCAGGTTAGTCACTCTAACATAGGCAGGAATTGGCAAAGTGCGATGAGCCGCCGTCATTCCATACAGGTTATAAGGCTCTCCATTGGCCGTCGGCCTACCCTGAAATTTGGTCCCATACCAAGAGGCCAGTCCTCGCTGATTGTACCCAGTGCTCGTCGGTAACAAATGGTAGGTCTTTCCCAAAACGGTATAAGGGTTTTTATTTCCCGCTCGAGTAACCGCGTCTTTGCGAGGAATTGCGTCAACAATTGTGTCCGCGCTCACCGGGTGTTGCGGCGCGCCATCTTTTTGCTCAAATACCGGCCCGGCCGACTGACAGCCCGCTACGGTTAACGCACAAATTATCCACCAAACTCTCATCGCCATCACACTGTTCAAATTGCTATTCAGCACCTAAGTCATTACTTAATTGATACACGGCCATTGCGTAGAGTTTGCTATGGTTGTAACGCGTTATTACATAAAAATTATTGAGTCCGATCCAGTATTCGTCGCCACTGTCGCCGACTAAATGCATCGCCGTTGCAACTTGATCTGTCTCTATTTTAGCCGAGGGGATATAACCGTGTTGATTCAATTCAGCAACCGTCAGTTTCGGTTTCAATTTCTGGTTCGCAACATCGAGATTATAATCCTTAGTCACTGTTGCGGTCAGCGTCACCATCTCTCCGGGAGTCCAGCCGTGTGACTTGAAATAATTTGCGACACTACCAATGGCGTCCACTGGATTGTTAACAATATCTGCAACGCCGTCACCGTCGAAATCAATGGCATAATGCCGATAGCTACTCGGGATAAATTGACCGTAACCCATAGCACCAGCATATGACCCTTTCACCGTTTCAGCATCGAACTTCTGCTCTTTCACCAACAGAAAGTAGGCTTCAAGTTCACCACTGAAAAACTGACTTCTGCGCGGATAATCAAAACTCAAGGTCGCCAGCGCATCCAGCACCCGGTAATTTCCCTTCTGACGGCCATAGCGTGTTTCGACACCAATGATGGCACTAATGATTTTTGCAGGTACACCAAATTCACGCTCAGCTCTCGCTAGCGTATCAGCATACGTTTTCATGAATTCGCGGCCCAGTTTTGCTCGCTTCTCGGTGACAAAAATTTTGCGGTACTCGCCCCATGTTTTAGTTCTTTCTGCCGGCCGGGCAATGGCATCCAATATCGTTTGCTTACGGGTGGCACTGGCCATCGCCGCTTCCATATAACCTCGATCAAAGTTGTGTTCGGAAACCATCTTGTCGACAAATGCCAATGCCAGGGGATGGTCCCCATAATTGTCATCAGCAACCGCATACTGGCCAATAACAACCGCAATCAACAGCACCTTCACACCGCCCACTATCTTCCCAAACATCACTCACATCTCCCACTGGAAAAAGTCACTCAATAACCCGTACCTTAAGTTTGTACCATACTGTATTCTCGGCTTCTCGGGAACGACAATCACTGCCCGATTATGCGTTTTTCCGTACTAATTGCCATCAACAAGCCGAAACCTGCCAACAGTGTCACCAGCGACGTACCCCCCTGGCTAACTAATGGCAATGGCACACCAACAACCGGCAACAACCCCGACACCATTCCCATATTGACAAAAACATAGACAAAAAAGGTTAAAGTAATACTACCGGCGAGCAAACGACCAAA
>CAYNZI010000447.1:1273-3109 GCA_964401565.1 uncultured Spongiibacteraceae bacterium | reverse complement strand
ATTTTATCGATGCACTAGACAGTCTTTCTGAGCGCATAGATAATCGTGCGCAGCAGCTGAATATACTGGAAACCTTGCTGGCGAACCGAAAGATTGAAGGCGAAGTATTTCTCGCTGGCAGGCCGATCAAAAAAGGCTGGCTGTCATCTCATTTCGGTCATCGGACTGATCCGTTCAATGGTCGCGTTGCGATGCATAAAGGAGTCGACTTTGCCGGCAAGCTGGGTTCCGACGTTATTACTGTTGGTTCTGGAGTTGTTACTTGGTCTGGAGACCGATATGGCTACGGCCAGATGGTTGAAATAAACCATGGCAGTGGTTACATAACTCGATACGCTCACAACATGGAAAACAAAGTTGAGATGGGTGATATCGTGAAAAAGGGGCAAGTAATTGCCTTGATGGGTAGCAGTGGACGCTCCACTGGCCCCCATGTTCATTTCGAAGTTTACAAACACGGCCGTCCAGTTGATCCCGCTACTTACATTCATCGCGCCAGTCGATGATTTTTTTCTGCCCTATTAATCCGAACTAGACTAAACTAGCATGTTTGCGGATCTATTCCGCATTTTTGTGTTTATCCATTAATAGAATTCAGAATTGTAGCAACCATTATGTTGGGAAATATCGCCAAGAAAATCTTCGGTAGTAAAAACGACCGTGAACTCAAGCGTATGGGCAAAGCTGTCCAGCAAATCAATGCGTTTGAAGAAACAATCAGCGCGCTGGACGACGATCAGTTAAAAGCAAAAACAACTGACTTCAGAGAGCGTATCGAGCAGGGTGAGTCACTGGATCAATTGCTGCCTGAAGCTTTTGCCGTCGTCAGAGAGGCGGGTAAGAGGACATTGGGCTTACGTCATTTTGATGTCCAGATGATGGGTGGTATTACGCTACACCAGGGGCATATATCTGAAATGCGTACCGGTGAGGGTAAAACACTGGTAGCAACACTGCCGATATACCTCAATGCGCTTACTGGGGAGGGTGCTTACCTTGTTACGGTGAATGACTATTTGGCAGAGCGCGATGCAAATTGGATGCGGCCTATCTATGAATTCCTCGGCTTGAGTGTAGGTATTGTCTTATCGGGACAAGAGCCAGAAACCAAGCGCGCCGCCTATGCTTGCGATATCACTTACGGCACCAATAATGAATTTGGTTTCGATTATCTTCGAGACAACATGGCCTTTACGTCGGAAGATCGCTACCAGCGTAATCTGAATTTCGCTATTGTCGACGAAGTTGATTCAATTCTTATTGATGAGGCCCGTACTCCGCTTATTATTTCTGGTCCTTCTGACGACAGCTCTGAGCTGTACCGTATAGTTAACGCTTTAATCCCCAAGTTGCAGGAACAGACAGAGGAGGCGGAAGGGCACTTTACTGTTGACGAGAAAGCTCGGCAGATAGAATTAACCGAACAGGGCCATCTCTATGTAGAAGAGTTGTTGACCGAAGCCGGGTTACTGGCAGAAGGGGAGAGCCTGTATTCAGTGTCCAATTTGTCAATGTTGCAGCATTTCTACTCCGGATTGCGCGCGCATAAGTTGTTTAACAATGACGTTGAGTACATTGTGCAAGACAATCAGGTTGTTCTGATAGATGAACATACTGGCCGAACTATGGCGGGTCGGCGTTTGTCCGAGGGCCTGCACCAGGCAATAGAAGCGAAAGAGAATGTGAAAGTAGAAGATGCTACACAGACCTACGCTACCATTACATTACAGAACTACTTCCGTATGTACCATAAGCTGTCTGGCATGACCGGTACTGCTGAAACTGAGGCTGGTGAATTTTGGGAAATATATAAATTAGATGTTGTGGTTATTCCTA